>CALGFL010000481.1 GCA_937881145.1 uncultured Bordetella sp. | reverse complement strand
TTTCTCCTGGCCTTCGATACCCAGCTCGTCGAGCAGGATATGGCGGGCCTTGCGCAGCAGTTGCTGGTCGTTCATAAAGACGCTCGTAAAACTGAAGCCCCCACGCTGCGCCTTCGGCTTGCTGCCCCCCAAGGGGCCGTTTTTGCCTTGGGGCGGCCCGGCGGCAAAAAAAGGCCCAGTCGCTGACTGGGCCTCTTGGACGATTACTTGGCAGGTTCCGTCGACGGAGGCACCAGCACCGGCGCCGATTCGGGCACGACGCCTGTCGGCGTGATCTTCATGCGCTGCGCGCCCTTGGTGTCGACGGGCTTGACGGCGGCGCTACCGACCGCCGTGTCGTTCTTGCCCGCGGACAGCGTGCCCGGATTGACGGGCTTGCCGGCCAGCAGGTTCTCGGCCTGCTGCAGCTGGAAGTCGTCCTTGCTGCCGAACTCGAAGATCTTGGTGGCGGGCAGCAAGGCGCTGGACGTTTCATCGCCCTTGATTTCGTTCGAGGTCTGCGTATTGCTCAGGTGGTGCTGCAGATCGGCCTCGCGCGGCAGGCGGAAAAGATCGCCCTGCGCGGTGTCGGACACGACGTAGTCGGGCGTGATGCCGATGTTCTGGATGGAACGGTCCTTGGGCGTGTAGTAGCGCGAGGTGGTGAGCTTGATGGCCGTGTCTTGCGACAGCGGCAGGATGACCTGCACCGAACCCTTGCCGAAGCTGCGGTTGCCCATGAGCTTGGCGCGCTTGTAGTCCTGCAGCGCGCCGGCCACGATTTCGGAGGCCGAGGCCGAACCGATGTTGATCAGCACCACCATGGGCACCGTCTTGGCCCAGCCGGGCACGTCGTCCAGATAGTTGCCTTGGCCGCGGGCGTATTCGCTGGGCACGGCCAGATACTTGCGGCTGGCGTCGGGCGCGCGACCCTTGGTGGACACGATCAGCGCATCGGGCGGCAGGAAGGCGCCAGCCGTGCCGATGGCGCTGGTCAGGAGGCCGCCCGGGTCATTGCGCAGATCCAGGATCAGGCCCTTGGGCGCGCCCTTGGCGCCGAGGTCCTTCAGGTTCTTGACCAGGTCCAGGCCGGTGCGCTCCTGGAACTGGGCGATGCGCACATACGCCACGTCGCCGGACAGCATCTTGCTGCGCACGCTCTTGACCTTGATGATCTCGCGCACGATCTTGACGACGATGGGCCGCGGCTGGTCGGCACGCATGATGGTCAGCGTGATCGGCGTATTGGGCGCGCCGCGCATGAGTTTGACCGCGTCGTTCAGCGACATGCCCTTGGTGGGCTTGTCGTCGATCTTGGTGATGAGATCGCCCGCCAGGATGCCCGCGCGCGCGGCCGGGGTGCCTTCGATGGGCGAGATCACCTTGACGAAGCCGCTGTCGGCACCGACTTCGATGCCCAGGCCGCCGAATTCGCCCTGGGTGGTGCTCTGCATGTCACGGTAGTCTTCGGCGTCGAGGTAGGCCGAATGCGGGTCGAGGTTGTTCACCATGCCCGCGATGGCGTTGTCGATCAGCTTTTTGTCGCTGACCGGCTCGACGTAGTTGTCTTTGATGGCGGCAAATACGCTGCTGAGCTGGCGCAGTTCGTTGAGCGGCAGCGGCGCGGTGGCCTTTTG
This sequence comes from uncultured Bordetella sp., assembly GCA_937881145.1. Classification (GTDB taxonomy): domain Bacteria; phylum Pseudomonadota; class Gammaproteobacteria; order Burkholderiales; family Burkholderiaceae_B; genus Bordetella. Next base: position 11,012 of record CALGFL010000481.1, on the reverse strand, counting down.
TGCAAAAGCGGTGATGCCGACGCTGAACAGGATGCCGGCTACTGCCCCTGTTGCGATCAGCCCGGCGCCACGCCATGTGCGGCGCGCGGGTTCAATGCGGGAGTCTTGACCGGGAGATGCTTCGTTGCGCTTGCTGGTGCTCATGCACACTTCCTGAGTTGGGGCCCGAGGCCTACTGGGCCAGCCATTGCGCCGGGTCGACCGGCCTGCCTTGGTAGCGGATTTCGAAGTATAGGCCCGATTCAACCTGCCCGCCCGTGGCGCCCACCGTGGCAATTACATCGCCGGCGGCAACCGGGTCTCCCACGTGCTTGAGCAGGCTCTGGTTGTAGCCGTAAACCGTCATGTAGTGCTGGCCGTTGTCGACGATCATGAGGTTGCCGAAGCCGCGCAGCCAATCGGCATACACCACCACGCCGGCGGCCACCGACCTGACCGGCGCGCCCGCGGGCGCGCGCAGCACGATGCCGCGCCACACGCCGCCGTCGGGGCGGCCCAGGCCGAAGCGGCCCTGGGGCACGCCGCCGGCCACCGGCATCATCAGGCCATGCTTGAGGCCCGAGCCGGAGACGTGAGGGCCATGAACGGGCGATTCGGTGTCCTCCTGGCTGCTCTGCTGGGCGACGGCGACGGGCTGGCGAGGCGGCGGCGCCGTCTCGGGGGCCTGCTGCTGCAATGCGGGCGGCGTCAGGCGAGGCGTGCTGGATTCGGTCAAACGCGGCTGCAAACCACTGGCATTTTCCTGCGCGGCGCCGTTATCCGCGTTCGCGGCGGCGGCCGCGCGGCGCGCCTGCTCGGCAGCCAGCTGCGCCTGCCTGGCTTGCTGCGCCTTGCGCGCGACTTCGGCCTGGCGGGCCTGCTCGGCTTGCCGCGCCAGCTCGGCCTTGCGCGCCATTTCCGCCTTGCGGGCCTCTTCGGCTCGGCGCGCCTCTTCGGCGGCCTGACGGGCAATGGCGACCTGCAGGTCGTCGATCAGGTGTGTCATGCGCTGGTCGTCGCGCCCCAGCTTGCCGGCCTCGACACGCTGGACCTGAAGCTGGCCCTCGATGCGGGCCAGAACGCCGGCGCGTTCTTTCTGCTCGGCCAGAAGCTTGGTTTTCTGCGCGGCGGTCTCGGTGGCCACGCGGGCGAGGTCGGCGCGGCGATTGGCCGCGGCGGTTTGCAGCTGGGCCATGCGATCGAGCTCGGCGCGCAGCGCGGCCAGGGCGCGCGCCCGCGCTTGGGAGACGAAATCGAGGTAGCCCAGATTGCGGCCCAGTTGCTGCGGGTCGCCGCCCGAGAGCAAGGCGGCCCAGGGCGACAGGCCGCTGGCGTATTCGGCGCGCAGCTGGCGGGCCAGCTCTTCGCGGCGCTCGGCCAGCACGACCTGCTCGGCCGTGATCTGCTTCTCGCTGTTGGCCAGGTCGGTTTGCGCGCGGTGCTGGGCCACACCCAGGTTGCGCAGTTGCAGGTCGATGCGCGAAATGGCGGTTTCCGAGGCGCGCAACGCATCGGCGGCGTCTTTGCGTGCCGCTTCGCGCGCATCGATGGCCTTCTGCAGGACATCGATGCGTGCGCGCAAAGTGGCCTGCTTCTGCTCGGCCTGGGTCTGCTGGCTGGCCAGGTCGGCGGCGGCAGGCGCCGCGCAAGCGCAGGCAGCGGCCAGCGCCAGCGCGGCCGCCCAGGTGCATCCTGCCATCGGGCGCATCGTCGTCCGTCCGCTTATTTCTTGGCCTTGCCCTGCGCGGCCACGGCGGCCATGGCCGCTTCGATTTCGGCGGGGTCGCCCAGGTAATAGTGCCGGATGGGCTTGAGATCGCCGTCGAGCTCGTACACCAGCGGCTGGCCGGTGGGGATGTTCAAGCCGACGATATCGTCCTCGGACATGTTGTCCAGGTACTTGATGAGCGCGCGCAGGCTGTTGCCGTGCGCGGCAACCAGCACCTTGCGGCCGGCGCGGATGGCCGGCGCGATGGAATCGTTCCAGAAGGGCAGCACGCGGGCCACGGTGTCTTGCAGGCACTCGGTGGCGGGCAGCTCGCCGGCCGGCACGCGGGCGTAGCGCGGATCGAAGCGCGGATGGCGCGGATCGTCGTTGTCGAGGGCATCGGGCGCGATCGCGTAGGCGCGGCGCCAGATCAACACTTGCTCGTCGCCGAACTTGGCGGCGGTCTCGGCCTTGTTCAGGCCCTGCAGGGCGCCGTAGTGGCGCTCGTTCAGGCGCCAGGTGTTGCCCACCGGGGTGTACATCGCGTCCATGGCGTCCAGTGCGATCCAGAGGGTGCGGATGGCGCGCTTGAGCACCGAGGTGAAGGCCACATCGAAGGAATAGCCTTCTTTTTCGAGCAACAGGCCGGCCTGGCGGGCCTGCTCGCGGCCCAAGTCGGTAAGATCGACGTCGGTCCAGCCGGTGAAGCGGTTTTCAAGGTTCCATTGGCTTTCGCCATGGCGCATCAGTACGAGTTTATGCATGGTAGAGGCCGCGCCGAACGCGCAGATCGTGTGGAATTCGGGTGAAAAACCAAGTCGTTTAGAACCGGTAACACTCTCATTTTATAATTGACTGCTTTGCTCAGGGATTTTTCGCCCTGGCGCATGCGTAACCAAAATCAGGAAAGCCTTGCCGTGAACTTCGTGGACCTTCTGCACTTCCTGCTCGACAAGAGCAATATCTTCTTCGTCATCGTCGCCCTCGTCTCGGGCGCGATGCTGGCTTTTCCGAACCTGCGCAACGCCCGCACGAGCGGCGGACTGAGCACATCCGAAGCCATCCAGATCAGCAACCAGCAGCAGGCCGTGTGGGTCGACGTGCGTCCGGCCGAGCAGTTCCAGGCCGGCCATATCGCGCAGGCCCGCAGCCTGCCGGCCGCCGATGTCGAGCAGAAGGTCTCCAGCCTGCCCAAGAACAAGCCCCTCATCCTGGTGTGCGAGCAGGGCCGGGACGCGCCGCGCATCGCCGCGCGCCTGCGCGCCCAGGGCTACGCCGATGCCAAGGCGCTGCAAGGCGGCATGAAGGCCTGGTTCTCGGCCGGCCTGCCCATAACGCAAAAAAGCTGATTCCCCCGCAGGCACGCATCATGCAAAAAGTCGTCATGTACAGCACGGACTACTGCCCCTACTGCCAGCGCGCCGAAGCGCTGCTCAAAGCGCGCGGCGTGACCGATCTCGAAAAGATCCGCATCGACCATGACCCTGGCCAGCGGCAGGCCATGATCGAGCGCACCGGCCGGCGCACTGTGCCGCAGATCTACATCGGCACGACCCACGTCGGCGGCTGCGACGACCTGGTCGCCCTGGATCGCCGCGACGGCCTGATGCCGCTGCTCAACGGCTGATCCCCTCTCTCCCTTTTCACCGCCTCACACATCAACGGAAATTTCATGGCCGACGACCAAAACACCCAGCAAGAACCCGATGCTCCTGCCTTCAACATGCAGCGCGTCTACCTGAAAGACCTCTCGCTGGAGATGCCCAACGCGCCGCACGTGTTCCTGGAGCAGGAAACGCCCCAGGTCGAGGTCAGCGTCAACGTCGGCGGCCAGCGCCTGGCCGAGACGGTCTTCGAATCGACCGTCACCGCCACCGTCACGACCCGCGTCAACGGCAAGGTGCTGTACCTGGTCGAAGCCACCCAGGCCGCCATTTTCGAACTGGCCAACATTCCGGTCGAGCAGATGGACCCCATCCTGGGCATCGTATGCCCGACCATGGTCTATCCGTACCTGCGCGCCAATGTGGCCGACGCCATCACCCGCACGTCGCTGCCCCCGCTGCACCTGGCCGAGGTGAACTTCCAGGCGCTGTACGAACAGCAGATCGCCCAGCTCCAGCAACAGCAGGGCGAAGCCGCCAACGGCAACGAATCCGGCATCATCCTGCCGCCGGGCGCCACGCGCCAGTAAGCCCGTCCACGCCATCATGGACACGCCCGCCTCCTTGCGCGTCGCGGTGCTGGGCGCGGGCAGCTGGGGCACCGCGCTGGCCGCCGCGGCCGCGCGGCGCCATCCCACCCTGCTCTGGGCGCGCGATGCCGCCTTGGCGCAAACCATGGCGCATGCGCGCGAAAACCACCGCTATCTGCCCGGGGTTTCCCTGCCCGAATCGTTGCTCGTCGGCAGCGATCTGGACGCCGCGCTGGCCTTTGTGCAAGACGATCCGGCCCGCGGACTGATCATCCTGGGCATGCCGGTGGCGGGCCTGGACCAGACCTTGCGCACGCTGGCGCAACGCCTGCCGGCGCTGGGCCTGGCCGACGTGCCGCTCGTCTGGACCTGCAAGGGTTTCGAAGAGAGCACATCGCGCCTGCCGCATGAAATCGCGCAGGCCGCGTTGCCCGACGGGTGGCGCGGCGGCGTGCTCTCGGGCCCTTCGTTCGCACGCGAAGTGGCGCAAGGCCTGCCTGTGGCATTGACCGTCGCCAGCGGCGAATCCGCCGTGCGAGAAACCACGATTGCGGCCCTGCATGGCGGGCCGATGCGCGTGTATGCCAGCGCCGACGTCATCGGCGTTGAGGTGGGCGGCGCGCTCAAGAACGTCATCGCCGTGGCCTGCGGCATCGCCGACGGCCTGCGCCTGGGCACCAACGCCCGCGCGGCGCTGATCACGCGCGGCCTGGCCGAGATCACCCGCTTCGGACTGGCCCTGGGCGCTCAGGCCGAAACCTTCTCGGGTCTCACCGGCCTGGGCGACCTGGTGCTGACGGCCACGGGCGATCTTTCGCGCAACCGCCGCGTGGGCCTGGAAATCGGCGCCGGCCGCGCGCTGGCCGACATCCTGGCCAGCGGCATCACGGCCGAAGGCGTGCGCTGCGCGCGCGCCGTGCTCGCGCGGGCGCGCCAACTGCGCGTGGAACTACCCATCACCGAAGCCGTGTGCGCGGTGCTGTTTGACGGTGTGGCCCCGGTCACGGCGGTATCGTCGCTGCTGGCGCGCGAAGCGCGGCAAGAGTCCTGAAACAGGCTTTCAGCCGATCAGGAGTAAATTAGGCTCAACGCATTGCGTGCCTTGCGCGCACGCAATCGCGCGGAGACCGACATGAAACCCATCGCATTCAAAACTGCCGCCCTGGCGCTGGTCGTCAGCCTGAGCGCAGCCTGCGGCACCGCCAACGCCTGGGGCCGAGGCGGCCATTACCATCATGGCGGCGGTTTTGTCCTCGGCGCGGTCGTGGGCCTGGCTGCCGCGGGCACGGTCATGAGCTTGAGCGAACCGACCTACGTGTATCCGGCGCCTTTCTACGGGCCGCCGCCCGTGGTCTATGCGCCACCGGTGTATTCCATGCCGCCCGTCTATTCCACGCCGCCTGTGGTCTATTCCACGCAGCCGGTGGTGGTCGCGCCGCCTCAGCCCGTCGTCGCCTCGTCCGACGTGATCGCCTACCCCATGCATAATCAGAGCGCGACCCAGCAGGCCGGCGACCGCGCAGCATGCGAGCGCTGGGCCTCCAATCAAAGCGGCTACGACCCTGCACAGGTTTCGCAATGGACCACCGGCGCGCAGACCTCGTCGTATTCGCGCGCCATCGGCGCCTGCATGAAAGGCCGCGGCTACAGCATTAACTGAGAACGGTCAGATCCCGCCCGCGTAGCCCTGCTGGCGCCAGGCCTCGAACACCGTCACCGCCACTGCGTTCGACAGGTTCAAGCTGCGCTGGCCTGCCCGCATGGGCAGGCGCAGGCGTTGCGGCGTGTCGAACAGGGCCAGATGCTCGGCCGACAAACCCGCGGTTTCGCGGCCGAACACGAACACGTCTCCCGGCAGCAAAGCCACCTCGCCCACGCGCTGCTCGGCTCGCGTCGTCATGGCGAAGAGGCGCGGCGCGGGCGCGCCCGTCGCCTGCAAGGCCAGCGGCAGGCTGTCGTGCACTTGCACAGGCTGCCACTCGTGATAATCCAGCCCGGCGCGGCGCAGTTTGGCGTCGTCCAGATCGAAGCCCAGGGGCCGCACCAGATGGAGCTGCGCGCCGGTGTTGGCGCACAGGCGGATGGCATTGCCCGTGTTGGGCGGGATTTCGGGGCAGACGAGGACGACATGGAACATGCCGTCATTATCTCAAAATGATTTGGGCGTGCGCGCCGCCACCCATACCGTGACGCTTGCCGCCCCCGCGGCCAGCAAGGCGCGCGCCGCCGCATCGGCCGTGCTGCCGGTGGTCATCACATCGTCCACGAGCGCGATGCGCAGGCCGTCGAGCCGACGTGCGCAGACGTAGGCATCGAGCGCCGCGGCCTCGCGCTCGCGCCGCGTCAGGCTGGCCTGGCGCGCGGCGCCGTCATGGCGGCGGCGCAGAACACTGCGCAGCAACCGCAATTCGAACCGCCGCGATAGGCCGCGCGCCAGCTCGCCGGCGGGATTGAATCCGCGCTGCTTCAAGGACGCGCGGCTGGCCGGAATCGGCACCACGGCATCGATGGACGCGAGCCCTGTGCCTGATCGGGCATCGGCCGCCCGCACCGCCTGGCCCAGCGCCTGCGCCAAGGCGCTGGCCACGACGTGGCGGCGCGCGCCCTTGTAGCGGCCGATCAGCGCATCGAACGGATCCGCATAATCGAAGGCCGCCACGGTCTGCGCGAAGGCCGGCGGATGCAGGGCGCAATCGACACACAGGCCGCCGTGCTTGCCGGCTTGAGTCGCGCCCAGGCGCAAGGCGCAGCGCGGACATCGCCGCGCCGCCGACTGCCTCAGCGCGTCCTGCGCGCAAGCCTCGCACAGCAAGCCGGCGCGCGCCGCGCCTTCGCACACGGGGCAGTTCGAACCGATGCCCGCCAACAGGCCGCGCCCGAGCCGCACCAGGCCACGCCGAACCGCCGCCCAGGCCGTTGCGCACGGATGCGGGATAATGCGGACAAGCGCCGCGCGGATCTTGCCAGGCGCCATGAGCCGGCCCCTTCGAAACCAACCGGCCCGCATCACACCATGCCCATCGCCGAGCCGCCAGGCCAGGCGCGATAGAAATGTCCCTGCCCGATACACCGCCCACCCTGCCTCTTTCGCCCGCGCACGTGCGGCGCCAGTTCGCCCGCCGCGGCGATCTGGCCGGCGCGCAGTTTCTCTACCGCGAGATCGCCCGCCGCATGCTGGGGCGGCTGGCCTATATCCGCCTCGATCCCAAGCTGATGCTCGACGCCGGCTGCGGCGCGGGCGACAACCTCGTCTTGCTGCGCGAACGCTATCCGCAGGCCGGCTACATCGGCCTGGATCACTGCGAACCCTTGCTGGCGCATGCGCGCCGCCGCTTCCGGCCCGCCGGCATGGGTGCCTGGCTGGGGCGCCTGATCGGCAAAGAGCCCGGCAAGAAAGCCGCGATTCAGTACGTGCAGGCCGACCTGGCCGACACCGGCCTGGAGCCCGAGTCGCTGGACCTGGTCTGGTCCAACCTGGCGCTGCACTGGCATCCCGAACCGCACGCGGCACTGGCCGAATGGCGCCGCGTGCTGCGCGTGAACGGGCTGGCCATGTTCTCGTGCCTGGGCCCGGGTACCCTGCGCGAACTGCGGCAGGCTTTGGACGATGCCGGCCTGCGCACCGCCACGCCGGGCTTCGTGGACATGCACGATTTCGGCGACCTGCTGATCGAGAACGGCTACACCGATCCGGTGATGGACCAGGAAACGCTCACGCTCACCTACGAAACGCCGCACAAGCTGCTGGCCGACGTGTGGGCCTTGGGCGGCAACCCCGCCACCGGCCGGCGCGCCGGCCTGCCCGGCCGTGCCTGGCGCGATCGCCTGTGCGCGGCCCTGCAAGCGCAACGCGGCCCCGATGGCCGCATCGCGCTCAGCATCGAGGTGGCCTACGGCCATGCCTGGCGCGCCGCGGCGCGCCGCGCCACGGACGGCGAAACGCGCATCTCGCTCGACGCCATCGGCGGCCGGCGGGCAAAGTAGGCCGCGTTTTATAGAAAAGCCCGAGAATCGGTCAGTGCGCGCCCATCGCGGCGGCGTCCCAGGCATCGCGCAGCAGCGCCGCCGAATCGGTGGCGCCAGCGCCGACACCGAAGACCGTGCCCCAGTCGGGATCGAAGCGACTGCCGATAAAGGCCGCGGCGGCGGCCGGGCCGGCATGCTGCAGCATCAGACCGGCCTGCGCGCACAGCGCGAGCTTTTGCGTCAGGCGCCGCGCATCACGCTCCACGTCCGGCGCAGGCTGCAGCAGCCTCGCGCGCAACTGCTCGATCTGCAAGCGCAGCACGGGTTCGTCCGCCGCCACGTCCAGCAGATGCCCCAGCACCCGTTGCACATCCTCGGGCGAGCGCGCGACGGCACGCAGCACGTCCAGGCACATGACGTTGCCGGAGCCTTCCCAGATCGAATTGACCGGGGCCTCGCGGTAGAGGCGCCCCATCGGGCCGGTCTCGACGTAGCCGTTGCCGCCGAAGACCTCCATCGCCTCGGCAGCGAGGGCGACCGAGCGCCTGGTGTTCCAGAACTTCGCCACCGGTGTCAGCAGGCGCTGCCAGGCCATGTCCAGCGCATCGGTCGAGCCGAAGCGGGCGGCCAGGTCCATCGCCAGCAGCATGGCGGCTTCGGATTCGAGCGCCATGTCGCCCAGCACTTCGCGCATCAAGGGCTGGTCGGCCAGCGCCTTGCCGAAGGCGTAGCGGTTGCGTGCATGGTGCAGCGCCTGGGCGAAGGCGCGCCGCATGAGGCCGGCGCTGGCCAAGGCGATATCCAGGCGGGTGTGGGTGGCCATCTCGACGAGGGTCGGGATGCCGCGGCCTTGCTCGCCGACCAGCACGCCCCAGGCATCGTGGAATTCGACCTCGCTGCTGGCGTTGGAACGGTTGCCCACCTTATCCTTTAGGCGCTGGATATGGATGGGATTCTTGCCGCCGTCCGGCCGCCAGCGCGGCACGTAAAAGCACGACAGCCCGCGCTCCGGCGTTCTGGCGAGCACCAGGTGGGCGTCGCACATGGGCGCGGAAAAGAACCACTTGTGGCCGTTGATGAGGAACTCCTCGCCCCAAGGGCCACTGCCGGCGGGCGCGGCGCGCGTCTCGTTGGTGCGCAGGTCGCTGCCGCCCTGCTTTTCGGTCATGCCCATGCCCACGGTCATGGAGCGCTTGCCGGCAAGCGCCATGTCGCGCGGATCGTGAACCGTGTCCGCCAGCTTGGGCCAGATGCTGTCGAACAGCGCCGGGTTGCGCTGGAGCACCGCAATGCTGGCCTTGGTCATCGTGGTGGGGCACGAGGTGCCGGCCTCGATCTGGATGTGCATATAGACCGACGCGCCGTAGGCAACCCAGGCAGACGGACGCTTGTCCGTGTACGGCAGATTGGTCAGGCCGTTGTGCCGGGCGATCTTCATGATCTCGTGCCAGGCGGGATGGAACTTCACGAAGTCGATGCGCTCGCCCGAGGGCGAATGGGTGTGCAGCTCGGGAGGGTATTGATCGGCGTCCTCGGCCAGGCGCAGCGTGGCCTGCGCGCCATACTCGGCACCCTGGCGGATCAGCTCGGCTTCGCGCCATTGGGCACCGGCGCGCCGCACCGCGCGGCGCAGCGCGGGATCGCTGGCATAGACGTTGTAGTTCGCCAGCTCGGGCGGCTGGTTGTTGGGATGGATGCCGGTCATGCGCGCACCTCGCGTGACATGGGACTGGGGAGGAGATGCCCAGTCAGATCGTATGCCATTCCCCGATCGCGTTCACCTGTCCCGTCAGCGCCGTATGGGCTCGGTGCGCCCGTATCCGGCGATGTCCGCCGACCTTGTCGGCCAGGCCCTCACTTCGTCTCGGTCGGCTTCTGCTCGAAGCGCTCCTTGAGCATGTCGTACACCTGCATGGTCACCGGGCTCAAGGCATCGCTGCGCGCCCATAGCCAGTAAGTCATGGGCGGCAGGGGCGGCAGGCCTTCGGCCTCGCCCAGCACACGCATGTCGGCGCCAAGAAATTCCGTGCTGCGCGCGGTAATGCCCAAGCCGGCACGCACCGCCGCCTTGATGCCGACCAGGGTGGGGGCCAGGTAATTGATGTGCCAATTCTTGTGGTTCGCCCGTTCCAGCGCGTCCAGCGCGATCTTGCGAAAAATGCTCGGCTCGTCGGCCAGGATGAGAGGCAGCGGCGCACTTTTCTTGTAGACATACCCCGCCGCGCAGATCCACACCGTCGGCGAGGTGCGCACTGCAAAGCCGCGCATATCGGGCGCCACGCGCGTCGAGATCGACAAGTCGATCTCGCCCGCCGCCATCGCTTCCATCAAAAAAGGGCTGCGGTCCACGCGGATCTCCAGCCGGACTTTGGGCGCGAGCTACGCAATGTGCGTCAACATCGGCGGCAGGATGGTGTCGGCCACGTCCAGCGGCGCGCCGAAGCGGATCTCGCCTTCCATCTGCGTCTCGCGCAGGGCGCGCAAGGCTTCGTCGTTGATGGCCAGCAGCCGCCGGGCGTGCTCGGCCAGTTGCCGTCCGCGCGGCGTCAATATCCGCCCTCGCCCCTTTTTCAGGAAGAGGGTGCAGCCCAGTTGTTCCTCCAGGCGCTGCATCTGCTGGGTCACGGCGGACTGCGTCTTGGACAGGATATGCGCCGCACCCGAAAATGTATTAGTACGCTCGATAGTGACGAGCGTACGCAAGAGCGTGGTGTCGAGATTTTGCATAGGGATATCCCTTAAATCAGCGCCGCGCGAGGGCGCCATCTCATAGTAGATCATTAAGAAATACTTATATTTATTCTTGCAAAATTAATTTGTTGCCAACCTGTGTTTGCCCCATAGTTGACCGATTGAAAGGAGATCGACATGGGCCAGACGCAAGACAAAACGCGAGCCATTTCCGCCTTCATCGAGGCCGCCAAACGCCGCACCGCCGGCACGATCACGCGCCAGGACCTGGACGCGGTGCTGAGCGAACTCATCGCCATCGCCGGCCACCCGGACTGGTGGGCTGCCGAGGACTATCCCGCGCCCACCGGCGACGATCTGCAGGCGCGCTATCTGATCCACGAAGAGGCCGACAGCACCTATGCGCTGTACCTGAACGTCATGAAGCCGGGCAAGAAGATCGTGCCGCACAACCACACGACCTGTGTCTGCATC
>CALGFL010000480.1 GCA_937881145.1 uncultured Bordetella sp. | reverse complement strand
GATGTCGTCGGGGTGCGAGCGGAACGGCGCATCGGCCTGGGCGCGCACCTGGAAGACGCGGCCGAAGCGGTTGAAGTCGTTCACGTACACCGAGCCCAGATAGACCTGCATGGTGTCGAACACATCGGTCACCGGCACGCCCAGCTGCTTGGCCTTGACGCGGTCCAGGTCCACGTCGATCTGCGGCACGTTGACCTGGTAGTTCGAGAACGTGGGCCCCAGCTCGGGCGTCTGCCGGGCTTTGGCGATGAAGGCTTGCGTGGCCTTGTCCAGCGCGGCATAGCCTTGCGCGCCGCGGTCCTCGATCTGCAGCTTGAAGCCGCCCAGCGTGCCCAGGCCCAGGATGGGCGGGGGCGGGAATACGGCCACGATCGAATCCTTGATGGCCGCGAACTTCTGGTTCAGGTGCATGGCGATGGCGTTGGCCGACAGGGCGGCGCCCCGGCGCTTGTCGAAGTCGTCCAGCGACACGAACACGATGCCTGCGCTCGAACTGTTGGTGAAACCGTTGATCGACAGGCCGGGGAAAGCGATGGCGCTTTTCACGCCGGGCTCGTGCAGGGCGATGTCGCTCATGCGCCGGATCACCGCGTCGGTGCGGTCGAGCGAGGCGCCGTTGGGCAGCTGGGCGAAGGCCACCAGGTATTGCTTGTCCTGTGCGGGAATGAAGCCGCCGGGCAGGATGTAGGCCACGCCCGCGGTCAGCGCCAGCAGCACGGCGTATACCAGCATCGACGAGCCCTTGCGGCGCAGCACGCCGCCCACGCCGTCGGCGTAGCGCTCGGAGGCGCGGCCAAAGCCGCGGTTGAACAGGTGAAAGAAGGGGCCCAGCACCTTGTGCATGGCGCGCGACAGCCAGTCGGTCTGCTCGCTGTGCGGCTTGAGCAGCAGGGCCGACATGGCCGGCGAAAGCGTCAGCGAATTGAAGGCCGAGATCACCGTCGAGATGGCGATGGTCACCGCGAACTGCTTGTAGAACTGGCCCGACAGGCCGGTCATGAAGGCCAGCGGCACGAACACCGCGCACAGGGTCAGCGCGATGGCGATGATGGGGCCGCTCACTTCGCGCATGGCGCGGTAGGTGGCCTCGCGCGGCGACAGTCCGGCCTCGATATTGCGCTCGACGTTTTCCACCACCACGATGGCGTCGTCGACCACGATGCCGATGGCCAGCACCATGCCGAACAGCGACAGCGCATTGATGGAATAGCCAAAGAGCAGCAGCAGCGAGAACGTGCCGATGATGGAGATCGGCACGGCCAGGAGCGGAATGACCGAGGCGCGCCAGGTCTGCAGGAACACGATCACCACCAGCACCACCAGCGCGATGGCCTCCAGCAGCGTATGCACGACGGCTTCGATGCTGGCGCGCACGAATTGCGTCGGATCGTATTCGATGCGGTATTGCACCGAAGGCGGGAAGTCCTTGGACAGCTCGGCCATGGTTTCGCGCACCTGGCTCGACACCTGCAGCGCGTTCGAGCCCGGCGCCTGCATGATGCCCATGGCCACCGCCTGCTTGTTGTTCAGCAGCGAGCGCAGCGCGTAGTCCTGGGCGTCGAGTTTGATGCGGGCCACGTCGGACAGGCGCGTCACCGCGCCGTCGGGCGCGGTCTTGAGAATGATGCGGCCGAATTCCTCCGCGGTCGTCAGGCGGCCGCGCGCGTTCACCGAGAACTGCATGGGCACGTCGCCCTGGGTGGGCGATGCACCGATGATGCCGGCGGCCACCTGGACGTTCTGCTCGCGGATGGCGTTGACCACGTCCATGGCCGTCAGGCCGCGCTGGGCGACCCGGTTGGGATCGAGCCAGACGCGCATGGCGTAGTCGCCCGCGCCCCAGACCTGAACCTCGCCCACGCCGTTCAGGCGCGCCAGCCGGTCTTTCACGTTGAGCACCGCATAGTTGCGCAGGTAGGTCGCGTCGTAGCGGTTGTCGGGCGAGATCAGGTGCACCACCAGCGTCAGCGTGGGCGAACTCTTGACCGTGGTCACGCCCAGGCGCTGCACGTCTTCGGGCAGGCGCGGCAGGGCTTGCGAGACGCGGTTCTGCACAAGCTGCTGGGCCTTGTCCGGATCAGTGCCCAGGCGGAAGAAGACCGTCAGCGCGAAAGAGCCGTCGCTGTTGGCCTGCGACTGCATGTAGAGCATGTCCTCGACGCCGTTGATGGACTGCTCCAGCGGCGAGGCCACGGTTTCGGCGATGACCTTGGGGTTCGCGCCGGGGTATTGGGCCCGCACCACCACCGAGGGCGGCACGACTTCCGGATATTCGGAGATGGGCAGCTGGAACATGGCCAACAGGCCTCCCAGCAGCACCAGCACCGACAGCACGCCCGCGAAGATGGGCCGATCGATGAAGAACTTGGAGATATTCATGGGTGTGTGTTCTTAGTTCTGGCCTGCCGAAGCGGTCTGGATGGGGGCGGCCTGGCCGTCCATGGACACGAGGTTGGGCGCGACGACGTCGCCGGGACGCACGCGCTGCAGGCCGCCGACGATGATGCGCTCGCCGGCCGCCAGGCCGTGCGTCACCACGCGCAGCGTGCCGACGCTGGCGCCCAACTGCACGGCGCGGTAATCGGCGTGATTGGCCTTGTCCAGCACCAGCACATAGCGCTTGTCCTGGTCGGTGCCGATGGCTTTTTCGTCGACCAGCACGGCATCGTGCGGCGCGCTGCCGCCCAGGCGCACCCGGGCGTACAGGCCCGGCAGCATCAGGCCGTCGCGGTTGTCGAACACGGCGCGCACGCGGATCGTGCCCGACGTGGGATCGAGCCGGTTGTCCACCGACGCCACCACGCCTTCGCGCGGATAGCCTTCTTCGTCGGCCAGGCCCATCTGCACCGGGACGGGGGCGCCCTGCGCGCGGCTGCGATCCACGTAGCGCAGGAAGGTCTGCTCGTCCACGTTGAACGAGGCGTACATGCGGGCCACCGACACGATGGTGGTCAACACGGCGGACGAAGCGCCGGCCGACACCACATTGCCTTGCGTGACCTCGGCGCGCGAGACCCGCCCGTCGATGGGCGCGACGATGCGCGTGTAGCCCAGGTTGATGCGGGCCGTCTTGAGAGCGGCCGCCGCGGCGCGGGCATCGCTCTCTTTCTGGTCGTAATCGCGGCGCGCGATGGCATTTTCAGCCAGCAGCCGCTTGGCCCGGGCCAGGTCGGCCGCGGTGTAGGCGGCGCTGGCTTCGGCGCGCTCGACTTGCGCTTCGTAGGGGCGCGGGTCGATGGTGAAGAGCAGGTCCCCCTTCTTGACCAGCGCGCCGTCCTTGAAGTGCACCTGGGTCAGCGTGCCCGATACCAGGGGGCGGATATCGACCCGGTCGATGGCTTCGAGCCGGCCCGAATAGCGCTGCCAGTCGACGATGGGGCGGTTGATGACCGGGGCTACGTCGACAGGGGCGGCGGACGCGGTTTGCCGGGCGTGGGCGGGCGTCTGCGCGCCGGGGCCGAAGACCGCATAGCCGCCCGCCGCGGCCAGCACGACGGCCAGGGCCAGGGCCGAAAAGCGAAAAGCGCGGGGTCGAGAAATCGTCATGACGTTTCCTTGGGAAAGCAAAAAATGAGAATCAGGCCGAAATGGCCGGCGGGCGCGGGAGGCCGAATCTGCCGCCACGCGAGACGTCGCCGCAGGAGCGGCGAGGTGGGTTCCACGGGATAACCCGAATTCTGAGTGTTTTCCGTGACGGGATAAATGCCCCGTTTTCGGCAACACTAGTCGGTAAAAACTAACAATTGGTCGATTTATGGTTTATGCTTTCGTCCATACCGCTCTTGCCAGGAAACGCCATGGACCGCTTTCAAGCCATGCAGGTCTTCGCCCGGGTCGTGGAGGCCAACAGCTTCACCCGCGCCGCCGACGCGCTGGTGCTGCCGCGCACCACCGTCACCACCATCATCCAGAATCTCGAAAAGCACCTGGGCGTGCGCCTGCTCAACCGCACCACGCGGCGGCTTAGCCTCACTCCCGACGGCGCGGCCTATTACAAGCACAGCGTGCGCATCCTGGCCGAGGTCGAGGAGACCGAGTCCTATCTGCAGGACGTGTCGGCGCATCCGCAGGGGCGCTTGCGCATCGACGTCAAACCCAGCATCGGCACGCTGCTGCTCATTCCCGCGCTGAGCGATTTTCATAAGCGCTACCCCGACATCGAGCTGGCCATCGGCCTGTCGGACCGCAAGGTGGATCTGGTGCAAGACGCGATCGATTGCGTGATCCGCATCGGCGAACTCGAAGATTCCAGCCTGGTGGCGCGCCGCATCGGCGCCATCGAGCGCATCACTTGCGCCTCGCCCGCCTATCTGGAGCGTCACGGCGTGCCGCGCACCATCGACGACCTGCAGCGGCACCAGGCCGTGCATTACTTCCTGGGCCCGGGGCGCAATCACGGCTGGGATTTCCTCGTCGACGGGGAGCTGCGGCACGTCGATCCGCCGGGCATCGTTTCGGTCAACGAATGGTCGGCCCATCTGGCCTGCGGCGTGCAGGGTTTCGGCATCATCCAGACGGGGCGCTTCGCGGCGCTGCCGCACATACAAAAGGGCGAGCTGGTCGAGGTGCTGGCCGAATACCGGCCCGCGGCGGTGCCCATTTCGCTGCTCTATCTGCAGAACCGCCAGCTCTCGCCCAAGATCCGCGCGTTTTCCGACTGGCTGGCCGAACTCTTCGCCTGCTGCCCGCTGCTCAGCGGGCGCGACGAGAACGATCCGACCATGCTCGAATGCAAGCGGCTCATGGCGCAGGGCGCCCGCATCAGCCCCCAGGCCCAGGAAGCCACGCGCCAGCGCGTGCCGGTGGATCCGCCGGAAGTCCTGGTGTAGCCGCGTCAGGCCCGGCCTGACGCGGCGCGACCAAAACTCGTATATTGCTCAGTCCGGGCGGAATTTTTCCGCCGGCCTCTTTGCTGTCTGCCCCTATGCCGCCTGTCTTGCCCGCTTCTTTGATCGCCCGCTGGCTGTTGTTGCTGGTGCTTCTGGCGGGGGCGTACTTCCTGAGCGATTTCCTGGTGCCGGCGCTGGCGGCGCTGGTCATCGGCCTGGCCAGCTGGCCGTTCTATCGGCGCCTTCTGGCTCGCTGCAACCAGAACACGACCATCGGCGCCGTCATCGCGTTGCTGCTGGTGCTGCTGGTGCTGGTGGTGCCTTTGTCGCTGGCCTCGGTCTATGCCTTTCGCGAAGTCAGCCATCTCTTTACCTGGATGCTGGCGACCAATCGCTACGGCGCCGCGGTGCCGGTCTGGATGCCCGCCATTCCGATGGTGGGCGAGAAGCTCGCCTCGTACTGGAACACCTATCTGGGCCAGCCGCACGCGCTGGGCGACCTGGTGCAGCTCGTCAGCGGCGAGCACATCGGCAACATCTATCGCATGGTGCTGGGCTTCGCCGGCAACGCGGCGCGGTTGATCCTGGCGCTCTTCTTCATGCTGCTCACGCTGTTCTTCATCTATAAGGACGGCCAGAAGATCCTGGTCCAGGTCGACCTGCTGGGCGAACGCATCCTGCCCGCGCGCTGGCAGCGCTTTTCGCGCATGGTGCCGGCCACCGTCGGCGCCACCGTCACGGGCATGGGCCTGATCGCATTGGGCGAAGGCGTGGTGCTGGGCATGGCTTACTGGATCGCCGGCGTGCCGGCGCACGTGCTCCTGGCCGTGATCACCGGCGTGATGGCGCTCGTGCCGGGCGGCGCGCCGACCTCGTTCACGCTGGTATCGCTCTATCTGATCGGATCGAATCACGTCGCGGCCGGCATCGGCCTGCTCGCCTGGGGCGCGATCGAACTCTTCATCGTCGACAAGACCTTGCGGCCGCGCCTGGTGGGCGGACCGGTCAAGCTGCCTTTCCTGCCGACTTTCTTCGGCCTGGTGGGCGGCGTGAAGACGCTGGGCATCGTGGGCCTTTTCGTCGGGCCGGTGCTGATGGCGCTACTGGTGTCGGTGTGGCGCGAATGGGTGCGCACGGTGCGCGAAGAGCGCGAGGCGGAACAGGCCAGACTGGGAGGATCCCCATGACGCAAGCCAGCCAGATCGATTCTCTGCGCGAGCAAGGTTTCGTGGTGGTGCGCGGCTTTGCCGATGCCGCCATGGTGTCGGCGCTGCGCGGGGTCGCGCAGCGCCATCTGGACCAGGCCATCGAGCCCATCGAATACGAAGCCGACCTGCGCTACCCCGGCGCGCCCGCTTCGCGCCAGGCGGCCGGCGGACACACCGCGCGCCGCTTGCTCGATGCCTACGGCCGCGATCCGCTGTTCGCGCAATGGGCCGTTTCGCCGCGCATTGCGCAATGGCTGTCCGCCTATTTCGGTCAGGCGCCGGTCCTGTCCATCGTGCATCACAACTGTGTAATGACCAAGCACCCCGACTACGGCAGCCTCACGGGCTGGCATCAGGACATCCGCTATTGGTCGTTCAGCGCGCCCGAACTGGTGTCGTGCTGGCTGGCCCTGGGACGCGAAACCGCGGACAACGGCGGCCTCTTTTTCCTGCCGGGTTCGCACACTGCGGGCTTTGCGGCCGAGCAGTTCGACGAGAAAAAATTCTTCCGGCCCGACATGCCCGGTAACCAGGAGTGGATCGCGCGGGCAGTGTGCCCCGAACTCGAACCCGGCGACGCGGTGTTCTTCCACTGCCTCACGCTGCACGCGGCCCAGCGCAACGCCAGCGATGCCGTGAAGCTGTCGCTGGTACACACCTATCACCCCGACCGCATCGAGCCGCTGCCGGGTTCGCGCTCGGCCTCGCGGCCCGGCATTTCCCTGGCGCCCGCCCACGGCGCCTGAGCCGCGCGACATGGACAACTCCCAGCGTCCGTCCGCGCCGCGCGCGGCCCATTCGTTCGTTCGCACGCTGTGCACCCTGCGCTGGGTGGCCATCGCGGGCCAGGCCGCGGCCATCCTGGTGGCGGGCAAATTCCTGGATGTGTCGCTGCCTGCGCTGCCCCTATGGGGCGGCGTGCTGGCGCTGATATTGTTCAACGTGATCGCGACCGCGCTGCCCCAGCACAGCGAAGAGCTGGCGCCGGGCGTCGCCTTCATGCACCTGATGGTCGACATGCTGGCGCTCACCTGGATGGTGGCGTGGAGCGGCGGCATCGGCAATCCTTTCGGCATGATGTTCCTGGTGCTGACCGCCCTGGGGGCGCTGGCCTTGCCGCGTTTCTGGGCGCTGCTGGCGGCACTGGCCAGCGTGGCCGGCTACGGCGTGTCGGCCGTCTTCGGCCAGCCGCTCGTCAGCCCGCACGACCAGCACACGCTGGTGCTGTGGGGCATGGCCGTCACCTTCCTGATTTCCGTGGCCATCGTGTGCTCCTTTCTCACGCGCCTGGCGGCCGGCCTGCGCAGCCGCGAGCGCGAACTGGCGGCGCTGCGCGAGCGCTTCACGCGCAACGAAGGCATCGTCGCCCTGGCCACGCACGCCGCCTCGATGGCGCACGAACTGAATACGCCGCTGGCCACCATGACGCTCCTGGTCGACGAGATCGCCGAGCAGGTCCGCGCCGATGAGCCTGTCGACGAGCAGATGCGCCACGACGTCGAAACGCTGGGCGAGCTGCTGGCCCTGTGCCGCGAGCGCATCCGCAATCTGGCCGTGCCCAGCCGGGTCGACCTGGTGCGCGTGGTCGGCCAGTGGACTCTGGTGCGGCCCGCCGTGGAGCTCAAGCGCACCGGCGAGCTGCCGCCCACCTTGCGGGTCGAGCCCGCCATCGCGCATCTGCTCCAGGCCTTGCTCAACAACGCAGCAGACGCGGGCGAGGAGGCGGGCGACCCGCGCGTGGAATTACACTTGTCCTATCAGAACGGCGTCCTGCGCGGCGAGGTGCGCGACTACGGCGCCGGCATGGATCCGCAACGGCCGCTGCTACCGGCTTCGGGCCTGTTCCACAGCGGCAAGCCGCAGGGTCTGGGCGTGGGCCTGGCCTTGTCGCACGCTACCGTCGAGCAGTGGGGCGGCGAGATGACCTCCACCGCCGCCGAGGGCGGCGGCACGCGCATCGGCTTCGTCCTGCCTCTTTTGAACAAGCAATCTGGAATCGCATCGTGATTTTGTCCGGTCCCGGCCTTTTGATCGACGACGACGAGCTCTACCTGCGCACGCTGCAGCGCGGCCTGTCGCGCCATGGCCTGCAAACGCATCTGGCCTGCAACGCGGCCCAAGCGCTGAGCCTGGCCGAAGCGCTGCGGCCGTCGTTCGCGCTGGTGGACCTGCGCCTGGGCGAAGAGTCGGGCCTGGCGCTCATCGCGCCGCTGCGCGCACTGCGCGCCGACATGCGCATCCTGCTCGTCACCGGCTACGCCAGCGTGGCCACGGCGGTCGACGCCATCAAGCGCGGCGCCGACGACTACCTGCCCAAGCCGGCCACCGTGCCCATGATCCTGCGCACCCTGGGCTTGAGCGAGGCGCGCGACGTGGCCATCGAAGAAACCATGATTCCCCTGCATCGCCTCGAATGGGAACATATCCATCAAGCGCTGGCCGCGACCGGCGGCAACGTCTCGGCCGCCGCACGGCTGCTGGGTATGCATCGGCGCTCGCTGCAGCGCAAGCTGGCCAAACGGCCCGGCCCCGAGCGCGACCCATCGGACGAAGGTTGAAGCCGGGGGGTGAGACCCGAAAGGGCGGCTCGCCGTTGCGGCATTACAAAAAAGAGGGTGCGACATTTTGTCGCACCTTTATTTCGAACTTCCCCAATGGTAACCAAGGTTTACATGAAAAGAATGCACTGTTATGGTGCGTTCTTTGGCGTGGGTGCGACATCGTGTCGCGCGTCCCCGCCATGCTTGAGCGTTATCATCCCGTCGTCGCTGCAACCGCGGCTCTACACCTACGAAGGTAGACAGTGAAAATCCCGTCCCTTGCCACCATCGCGCGTACGCTCGCGGTAGGCAGCATCGTGCTGCTCAGCGGCTGTAAACACCTCGAAGTCCTCGATCCCAAAGGCTGGGTCGGCATGCAGGAGAAAAACCTGCTGCTTATCGCCACGGGCCTGATGCTGCTGGTGATCGTCCCCGTGATCATCATGACCATCGTGTTCGCCTGGCGCTACCGTGCTGGCAACACCAAGGCGACCTACGCGCCGCGCTGGGCGCACTCCACCGCCATCGAAGTGGTGGTGTGGGCGATTCCCTGCGTCATCATCGCCATCCTGGCCACGCTCACCTGGACGAGCACGCACGAACTCGACCCCTACAAGCCGCTCGAATCCAAGGTCAAGCCCATCAAGATCGACGTGGTCGCGATGGACTGGAAGTGGCTCTTCATCTATCCCGACTATAACGTCGCCACGGTGAACCAGATCGCGTTCCCGGTCGGCACGCCGGTGGATTTCCGCATCACCTCGGAGTCGGTGATGAACTCCTTCTTCATCCCGCAGCTGGGCAGCCAGGTCTACGCGATGAGCGGCATGCAGACCCAGCTGCACTTGATCGCGGACGTGGCCGGCACCTACGACGGTATCTCGGCCAACTACAGCGGCGCCGGCTTCTCGGGCATGCGCTTCAAGGCCATCGCCACCACGCAGCAGGGCTTCGACGACTGGGTCGCCAAGGTCCGCGCCGCCAACAATCCGCTGACCCAGCAAGCCTATGCGGCGCTCACCAAGCCCAGCGAGGCCAACCCTGTCGCGTACTTCTCGAGCACGCCTCCCAGCATGTTCGAGTATGTCCTGAATAGCCAGATGGCCAAGATCGCCGGTGTGACCTCACCCGTCTGCACCCCCACGTCCCAGAATCTGGTCGCCAGCGCGGAGTAATACGATGTTCGGCAAACTTACCCTTGATTCCGTACCCTACCACGAGCCTATCGTGATGGGGACTTTCGCCGCGGTGGCGCTCGGCGGCATCCTGCTGCTCAGCGTCATCACCTACTTCGGCAAGTGGAAGTACCTGTGGACCGAATGGTTCACCACGGTCGACCACAAGCGCATCGGCGTGATGTACATCGTCGTGGCGCTGGTCATGCTGCTGCGCGGCTTCGCCGACGCCATCATGATGCGTTCGCAGTTGGCCATCGCCAACAACGACCATGCGGGCTTTCTGCCGCCGCACCACTACGACCAGATCTTCACCGCCCACGGCGTCATCATGATCTTCTTCATGGCGATGCCCTTCATGACGGGCCTGGTCAACGTGGTCGTGCCGCTGCAGATCGGCGCCCGCGACGTGGCCTATCCCTTCCTGAACTCGCTGTCGTTCTGGCTGTTCTGCACGGGTGTGGTGCTGGTCATGCTGTCGCTGTTCGTGGGCCAGTTCGCCACGACCGGCTGGCTGGCCTATCCGCCGCTGTCGGAGCTGAAATACAGTCCGAACACCGGGGTGGACTACTACATCTGGGCATTGCAGCTATCAGGCTTGGGAACGACGCTTTCGGGCATCAACTTCGTCGTGACCATCCTGCGCATGCGCGCGCCCGGCATGTCGCTGATGAAGATGCCCGTGTTCACCTGGACGGCGCTGGTCACCAACGTGCTGGTCGTGGCGGCCTTCCCCATCCTGGCGGTCACCCTGGCCCTGCTGACGGCCGACCGCTACCTGGGCATGCACTTCTTCACCAATAGCGGCGGCGGCAACGCCATGATGTACATCAACCTGATCTGGGTGTGGGGGCACAACACGGAGACCCACAAGGTCCAGCCGGCGTTCAGCGCGTTCTCGGAAATCGTCTCGACCTTCTCGAAGAAGCCGCTGTTCGGCTACAAATCGATGGTCTACGCCACGGCCTGCATCGGCGTGATGTCCTTCGTCGTGTGGCTGCACCACTTCTTCACCATGGGTTCGGGGGCCAACGTCAACGCCTTCTTCGGCATCGCCACGATGATCATCTCCATTCCCACGGGCGTGAAGATCTTCAACTGGCTGTTCACCATGTACCGCGGCCGCATCGAGATGACCGCGCCGATGTACTGGACGCTCGGCTTCATCGTGACCTTCGTGATCGGCGGCATGACCGGCGTGATGCTGGCCATCCCCGGGGCCGACTTCCTGCTGCACAACAGTCTGTTCCTGGTCGCGCACTTCCACAACGTGATCATCGGCGGCGTGCTGTTCGGCTATGTCGCCGCGATGATGTACTGGTTCCCCAAGGCCTTCGGCTTCAAGCTCAACGAACGCCTGGGCAAGGCTTCCTTCTGGTGCTGGCTCGTCGGCTTCTGGATGGCCTTCCTGCCCCTGTACGTCGTGGGCCTCAAGGGCATGACGCGCCGCATGAACCATTATGACAATCCCGAATGGCATCCCTGGCTGATCGTGGCCTGGTTCGGCGCCGTCATCATCGCCGCGGGCATTTTCTTCCTCGTGCTGCAGATCGCCGTCAGCATCAAGGACCGCAAGCAGAACATGGACCTCACGGGCGACCCCTGGGGCGGCCGTTCGCTGGAATGGTCGATCGCTTCGCCCGCGCCGTTCTACAACTTCGCGCACGTGCCCCATGTCGATCACCTGGAGCAGTTCTGGGAAGACAAGGAAGCCGGCCGCGCCTACAAGCAGCCGACGCACTATGAAGACATCCACATGCCGCGCAACACCGCCGACGGCGTTTTCATCGGCGGCATCTTCGGCACCATTCTGGGTTTCGCGCTGATCTGGCACATCTGGTGGCTGGCCATCGTCGGCTTCCTGGGCATGGTCGGCACGTTCGTCCGCCGCTCCTACAACCGCAACACCGATTACTACGTGCCGGCCAAGGAAGTCGAGGCCATCGAAAACGCGCGTTATCGTCAACTGCAACAGGTGGCCTGAGCCATGACACAAGCCGTATCCACTCTCCCGCACGACGTGGCGCATCATCACGAGCACCACGACGACGGATCCAAGACCACTCTCGGTTTCTGGATCTACCTGATGAGCGACTGCCTGATCTTTTCAGGCCTGTTCGCCACCTTTGCCGTCCTGGGCCACAACTACGCGGGCGGCCCCAACGGCAAGGAAATCTTCGACCTGCACTACGTGCTGGTCGAGACCATGCTGCTGCTGGTCTCCAGCTTCACGTTCGGCGTGGCCATGCTCAACCTGTACGCCGGCAACAAGAGCCGCGTGATGGGCTGGCTGTTCATCACCTTCCTGTTCGGCCTGGGCTTTATCGGCATGGAAGTCTATGAATTCCATCACCTGATCCTCGAAGGCAGCGGTCCCGATCGCAGCGCTTTCCTGTCGGCCTACTTCTCGCTGGTCGGCACCCACGGCCTGCACGTGACCTTCGGTCTGATCTGGATCGCGATCATGATGCACCAGGTCAGCCGCTTCGGCCTGGACGGCATGACCCGCCGCCGCCTGGCCTGCCTGAGCCTGTTCTGGCACTTCCTGGACATCGTCTGGATCTGCGTGTTCACCTTCGTCTATCTGTTTGGAGTCCTCTGATGTCGAACTCACATGAGGCCGGTCACGACCATGCCAGTCATGGCAGCCACGGCACCCTGAAGTCCTACACTGTCGGCTTCGTCCTTTCCATCGTCCTTACGCTGATCTCGTTCTGGATCGTGCTGAGCGGCGCGGTGGCGCACGACTCGATCGAGCTCTGGCTGGCGCTGTTCGCCGTCATCCAGCTGCTGGTCCAGCTGGGCTTCTTCCTGCACCTGGGCGCCAATCCGGAGCAGCAGCAGAACACGGCGATCTTCATGTTTACCGCGCTGGTCCTGGGCATTGCCGTCGGCGGTTCGCTGTGGGTGATGCACAACGCCAACGTCCTGATGATGCCCGGCATGTAATCCCTGCTTGCCGCGCTTGCCCGCGGCGCGGTAGAAAAACCCACATCCGTCCGGATGTGGTTTTTTTTTTGCCCTGAACCTATGCCCCGGATGCAAGAAAACTGACACGCCGGGGTTTTAAGCTGTCGGGCTCGGACTTTTTCTACCAGGTGAACCATGAGCGACAAGCCGCAAGACACGAACGAACAGGCCGGCGACGAAATCGACCAGGCCTCCCCGCGCGCGACGCGCCGCGGCTTCCTGACCGGCATGGCCGCGCTGGGCGCCAGCGTGGCGGCGGGCGATGCGCTGGCGGCGCAGGATGGCAAGGTCCGGGGCGGCAACGCCGCGCCGCATCCTGCGAGCCCGGCCTTCACGCATGCCTTGCGCAAGCATGTGAAGCACGTTGTGGTGATCTACGCCGAGAACCGCAGCTTCAACAATCTGTTCGGCAACTTCCCCGGCGTCGAAAAGCCGCTGTCCGCGCTCAATGCCGACGACTACCGGCAACGGGACCGCGACGGCAAACCCCTGCCGACGCTGCCGCCGGTGTGGAAGGGCCTGGTGCCGCACGAGCAGACGGTCAATCACGTCAAGTACCACGTCAAAGAAGACGCGCCTTACATGACGGGGCTGTACAACGGCCCCTTCGCGCTGCGCGGCCCGCAGGGCGAATACCTGCCGCAGGGCGTGGTCACGCGCGACCTGTGGCACGTGTTCTACCAGAACCAGATGCAGATCAACGGCGGCAGGAACGACAAGTTTGCGGCCTGGGCCGATTCGGGCGGCCTGACGATGGGCTATTACGCCGATACGGCCTACAACCTGCGCCTGTGGAACCTGGCCCAGGAGTTCGTGCTGTGCGACAACTTCTTCCAGGGGGCGTTCGGCGGATCCTTCCTCAATCACCAATACCTGGTGGCCGCGCGCGCGCCGTTCTACCCCGACGTGCACGACTCGCCGGCCAGCAAGCTGATCGCCACGCTGGAAAGCGACGATCCGGCCGACCCGCGCCTGAAGCCCGACCCCGAGAAGTCGCCGGCCAGCGCCCTGCAAGGCCCGCCGGTGTTCGGCCCCAGCGCGCTCACGCCCGACGGCTACGCCGTCAACACCATGGCGGC
>CALGFL010000479.1 GCA_937881145.1 uncultured Bordetella sp. | reverse complement strand
GGGCAGGACGGCGAGCCCCTGGCGCTGCATCCATGCCTGGCCGCGCCCGGCTTTTTCGCGGGCGGTGCGCAGCACATAGTCCGCGGGGCTTTCGCCGGGCAGCTGCGGCTCGTCTTCGCCAGGCGGGGCCGGCGCGAGCAGGACTTGGTGCGCCAGGCCGATCTGCAGCAGCAGTTCGCGGCGACGCGGGCTGGCCGAGGCCAGATAGAGGCGGGGGGCGTCGCTCATGCTCGATGGTAGGGATGGTTGGTCATGATGGCCCAGGCGCGGTAGAGCTGCTCGGCCAGCAGCACGCGCACCATGGGGTGCGGCAGGGTGAGCGAGGAAAGCCGCAGCATGCCGTCGCAGGAGGCTTTCAGCACGGCGTCCAGGCCGTCGGGCCCGCCCACAAGAAAGGCCACGTCGCGGCCGTCCGAGCGCCATTGTTCCAGCTGTCTGGAGAGCGCCATGGTGGTGAGATCGCGGCCGCGTTCGTCCAGCGCGAGCCGCAGCGCGTTGCCGGGCAGGGCGGCTTCGATGCGCTTGGCTTCGGCGGCCATCATTTGTGCGGGCGTCTTGCCCGAGGTGCGCGGCTCGGGTTTGATTTCGCGCAATTCCAGGGCGCAGTCGGGGGGAAGGCGCTTGGCGTAGTCGTCCCAGGCGATCTGAACCCAATCGGGCATGCGGGTGCCCACGGCCAGGATGACGAGTTTCATCGGGTTGGGTTCCTCTTCCCTTTGGATGCCTGTTGAGTTCTTGAGACGCCGGCGACGGGGCGCAGGGAGTCCGAAGCGCGGGGCAGCCTCGACGTCTTAAAGGCTCAGATCGTCGCGGTCTTCAATCGTCCCCCCCATCGCGGGACGCGAGGATTCAGGCAGCAGCTTGACGCGCACCGGTTTGTCGCCCCAGATCTCTTCCAGGTTGTAGTACTGGCGAATCGCGGGCTGCATGACGTGGACGACGATGTCGCCCAGATCGACGACGACCCATTCGCCGGTATCTTCGCCTTCGATCGTGATGCCGGCGAGCTTGAGTTCGCGGCCGCGGTCGGCGACGCTCGCGGCGAGCGCGCGCGTCTGGCGGTTGGAGGTGGCGCTGGCCAGGATGACGCGGTCGAACAGGCTGGTGAGATGCGTGGTGTTGAAGACTTTGATGTCCTGCGCCTTGACGTCTTCAAGGGCGTCGATGACGGCGCGTTGTAGTTTTTGTATGTCCATGGTTCGGTCGGGTCTAAGTGTAGAGGTGGTGCGCGGCGATATAGGCCGCGACGTCGGGATCGAGCAGGCCCAGCGTGCTGGCGCCGATGGCCAGCCGCGCGCGGATGTCGGAGGCGGAGATGTCCATGGGCTGGAAGGGGAGTTGTTGCAGCGTGCGCTGGTGGTCGGCGAGCCAGGCGGCCAGGCTGTCCGGCGCTCGCAGCGGCGTGCCGGGGCGCACGGCCACGGCCAGGGTAACGCGCTCGGCGATTTCCTGCCATGCGCGCCAGGTGCAGAAGTTGGTCAGCTGATCGGCGCCCAGCAGCCAGATGTAGTCCGGGCCGGCGGGCAAGGCGCGCAGGGTGTCCACCGTATAGGTGGCGCCGCCGCGTTCGATTTCGACGGGGTTGGTGGTGAGGCCCGCATGCTTGGCCGCGACGATTTCCAGCATGCGCAGGCGGTGCTGCGGCGCGGCCTTCAGATTGTCGCGCTGCCAGGGGGCCGCGGCCGGAAGGAGCTGGACTTCGTCGAGCGCGAGGGTTTGCAAGGCCGCCAGGGCCAGGCCGGTGTGTGCCTCGTGCACGGGATCGAAGCTGCCGCCCAGAAGACCGATGCGCTTGGCCATGCCTGGCTTATACCCAGTCCCGCGGCGCGAGGAAACTTTGCAGGCGGCCTTCGGGCGTATCCGGCCCGGGCTGGTAATCGTAGCGCCAGTTGGCCGTGGGCGGCATGGACAGCAGGATGGATTCGGTTCGTCCGCCCGATTGCAGGCCAAAGAGCGTGCCGCGGTCGTAGACCAGATTGAATTCCACGTAGCGGCCGCGCCGGTAGGCCTGGAAGGCGCGCTCGCGCTCGCCATAGGGCGTATTGGATCGGCGCTCGACGATGGGCAGATAGGCGCCCAGCAGGCAGTCGCCTACTGCACGGGTCAGGGCGAACGAGGTATCGAAGCCGGGTTCGCAGAGGTCGTCGTAGAAGACCCCGCCTATGCCGCGCGCTTCGTTGCGGTGCTTGA
>CALGFL010000478.1 GCA_937881145.1 uncultured Bordetella sp. | reverse complement strand
GCCCAGCGCGCGGGCGCGGCCGTTGGCCAGGAAGGGGAACGTGCCGACCTTGTATTCGCGGCCTTCTTTCTTGAGTTGCTGCTCGTTCTTGCCTACCCAGGCGATTTCCGGCGAGGTGTAGATCACCGAGGGAACCGTGTCGAAGTTGACGTGGCCGTGCTGGCCGGCGATGCGCTCGGCAACCGCCACGCCCTCTTCCTCGGCCTTGTGCGCCAGCATGGGACCGCGCACGACGTCGCCGACGGCCCAGACGTTGGGCAGGTTGGTCTTGCAGTCACCGTCGACGGCGACAAAGCCGCGCTCGTCCAGCTTCAGGCCCACCGCTTCGGCGTTCAGGCCGCCGGTGTAGGGGATGCGGCCGATCGAGACGATCAGCTTATCCACCACCAGCTTCTGCTCTTCACCCTTGGCGTTGGTGTAGGGCACGGTGACATTCTTGGCGGCCGTTTTGACGTCGCCCAGCTTGATGCCGGTTTCGATGATCAGGCCCTGCTTGGTGAAGACCTTCTGGGCTTCCTTGGCAACCTGCTGGTCGGCCATGGCCAGGAACTCGGGCATGGCTTCCAGGACGGTGACTTCGGAACCCAGGCGGCGCCACACGCTGCCCATTTCCAGGCCGATCACGCCGCCGCCGATCACGCCCAGCTTCTTGGGCACGGCGTCGATGCTCAGGGCGCCATCGTTGGACAGCACCATCTTTTCATCGAAAGGCAGGCCGGGCAGCTCGCGCGGCGACGAACCCGTGGCCACGACGATGTGCTTGCCCACCAGGTCTTCGTTGACGGTGCCGGTGACCTTGATGGCATAGCCGCCATCGGCCTTGCCGGCAAAGGCGCCCTTGCCGTGCAAGAACGTGATCTTGTTCTTCTTGAACAGGTACAGGATGCCGTCGTTGTTCTGTTTGACCACGCTGTTCTTGCGGCTGATCATGGTGTCGAGCTTCAGGCCCAGGCCCTTGACTTCGATACCGTGCTCGGCGAAGTGATGGCCGGCGGCCTCGTAGTGCTCGGACGACTGCAGCAGCGCCTTCGAGGGAATGCAACCCACGTTGGTGCAGGTGCCGCCCGGAGCCGGGCCGCCCTGGCCGTTCTGCCAGGCGTCGATGCAGGCCACGGACATGCCGAGTTGGGCCGCGCGGATGGCGGCGATGTAGCCGCCGGGACCGGCGCCGATGACGATTACGTCGAATTGCTTAGCCATGTCGATGCGCTCCGATCACAGGTCCAGCAGCAGGCGCTGCGGGTCTTCCAGCGCTTCCTTCATGGCCACCAGGCCCAGCACGGCTTCGCGGCCGTCGATGATGCGGTGGTCGTAGGACAGGGCCAGGTAGTTGATCGGACGGATCACGACTTGGCCGTTCTCGACCACGGGACGGTCCTTGGTGGCGTGGATGCCCAGGATGGCCGATTGCGGCGGGTTGATGATGGGGGTGGACAGCATCGAGCCGAACACGCCGCCGTTGGAGATGGAGAAGGTGCCGCCGGTCATCTCTTCGATGCCCAGCTTGCCGTCGGCCGCGCGGCGGCCGAAGTCGCCGATGGCCTTTTCGATGTCCGCGATCGAGAGCTGGTCGGCGTTGCGCAGGATGGGCACCACCAGGCCGCGCGGACTGCCCACGGCGATGCCGATGTCGAAGTAGCCGTGATAGATGATGTCCTTGCCGTCGACCGAGGCGTTGATGACCGGATACCTCTTGAGCGCGGCCACGGCGGCCTTGACGAAGAAGGACATGAAGCCCAGCTTGACACCGTGGTCCTTCTCGAATTTTTCCTTGTACTTGTTGCGCAGATCAATCACGGCCTTCATGTTGACCTCGTTGAAGGTCGTCAGGATGGCGTTTTCGGATTGCGACTGCAGCAGGCGCTCGGCGACGCGGGCGCGCAGGCGGCTCATGGGCACGCGCTGCTCGGGGCGGCCGTCAAGCGACAGGGTCGCGGGGGCGACCGGAGCAGCCTTGGGCGCGGCGGGGCTGGCAACTGCGGCCGCCAGGGCGTCGCCCTTGGTCACGCGGCCGTCGCGGCCGGAACCGGCTACGGAAGCGGCGTCCACGCCCTTCTCGGCCAGGATCTTCGAAGCGGCGGGCGACGCGATGCCGGCGGCAGCGTTGCTGGCGGGCGCGGCGGCGGCCGTAGCAGCCTGAGCCAGCGCCGCGGCGGCAGGAGCCGCAACAGCGGCAGCGGCCTGGGCCGGAGCCGCGGCGGCAGCCTTGCCGGCGGTGTCGATCTTGGCCAGCAGCTGGCCCGAGGTCACGGTGGCGCCGTCGCCTTCGACGATTTCAGCCAGCACGCCCGAGGCAGGCGCGGGCACTTCGAGCACGACCTTGTCGGTCTCGATTTCGATGAGGGTCTCGTCGGCCGTGACGGCTTCGCCGGCCTTTTTCTTCCAGTTCATCAGCGTGGCTTCCGAGATGGACTCGGACAGTTGGGGAACGACGACGTCGGTAATGGCCATGATGGGGGGTATCCCGTGTGTTTGATTGTTCGATGTTCTAGTGAATGAAAATCAGGCGGGCACTCGATCGGCGCCCGCCCGGATTCGTTTCTTACTTGGTCAGCATGAAGCCCTTGTACTTGGGCGCATAGGCTTGATCCAGCAGCATCTTGAGCTGCTCAAGATGCTTGGCCATGTAGCCTACGGCCGGCGAAGCCGAGGCCGCACGGCCGGCGTAGCCCAGCTTCTGGCCTTCGCTCATGTTCTCGTACAGGTGGTGCTGCACGTAGAACCAGGGACCTTGGTTCTGCGGCTCGTCCTGCACCCAGATGACCTCGGTGGCCTTGCCGTATTTCTTGAGCTCGGCTTCGAAGGCCTTGTGGGCGAACGGGTAGAGTTGCTCGATGCGGACAATGGCGACATGGTCGGCGCCGCGCTCTTTGCGGGCGTGGACCAGGTCGTAGTAGATCTTGCCCGAGCAGACCAGCACGCGCTTGACCGAAGCGGGCTTGATGGACTCGTCCACCTCGCCGATCACCGGGTAGAAATGGCCCTTGGCCAGATCGGACAGCGGCGAGCTGGCGTCCTTGTTGCGCAGCAGCGACTTGGGCGTGAAGACGACCAGCGGCTTGCGGAAGGGGCGGATCATCTGGCGGCGCAGCAGGTGAAAGATCTGCGCGCCGGTGGTCGGCTGCACGGCCTGGATGTTGTTGTCGGCGCACAGCTGCAGATAAC
>CALGFL010000477.1 GCA_937881145.1 uncultured Bordetella sp. | reverse complement strand
TCTCGCGCCCGGTCGACGAGGTGCTGATCGAGGCGGAGAAGCTGGTCAAGGGCGGCGTGAAGGAGCTGCTGGTGATCTCGCAGGACACCAGCGCCTACGGCGTCGATCTCAAGTACCGCAGCGGCTTCTGGAACGGCCGCCCCGTCAAGACCCGCATGACCGAACTGTGCGGCGCGCTGTCGGAGCTGGGCGTGTGGACGCGCCTGCACTACGTCTACCCCTATCCGCACGTCGACGAAGTCATTCCCATGATGGCCGAGGGCAAGATCCTGCCCTACCTGGACATCCCCTTCCAGCACGCCAGCCCGCGCGTGCTCAAGGCCATGAAGCGTCCTGCGTTCGAAGACAAGACCATGGCGCGCATCAAGCAATGGCGGCAGGCCTGTCCGGATCTCACCATCCGCTCGACTTTCATCGTCGGCTTTCCCGGCGAAACCGAAGAAGACTTCCAATACCTGCTGGACTGGATGACCGAAGCCCAGCTCGACCGCGTGGGCTGCTTTCAGTATTCGCCCGTGGAAGGCGCGCCGGCCAATGCGCTGGGCGGGCACGTGCCCGACGAGATCAAGCAGGAACGCTGGGAACGCTTCATGGAACACCAGCAGGCCATCTCGGCCGCGCGCCTCTCGGCCAAGGTGGGCCGCGAGATCGAGGTGCTGATCGACGGCCCCGATGAAGACGGCGACATCGTCGGCCGCTCCAGCGCCGACGCGCCCGAGATCGACGGCGTGGTGTATGTCGACAGCGACAAGACCCTGCGGGCCGGCGACCTGGTGCGCGTGCGCGTCACCGACGCCGACGAATACGACCTGCGGGCCGAAACGGTTTAAGCAATATGGATTTGAAAAACATCTGCGTCTACCTCGGCTCCAACACCGGCCGCACGCCCGTCTACGTCGAACAGGCCCGGGGCCTGGGTCGCGAACTGGCGCGCCGCGGCATCGGCCTGGTCTACGGCGGCTCCAATGTCGGGCTCATGGGCGCGCTGGCCGACGCCGCGCTGGAAGCGGGCGGCCGCGTCGTCGGCATCCTGCCCGAACGCCTGCAAGCCAAGGAAGTCGCGCACCTGGGCCTGACCGAGCTGCACATCGTCGCCACCATGCACGAACGCAAGCACATGATGGCCGAGATGTCCGACGGCTTCATCGCGCTGCCCGGCGGCGCCGGCACCCTCGAAGAAATCTTCGAAACCTGGACCTGGGCGCAGCTGGGTTTTCACGCCAAACCCTGCGGCCTGCTCAATATCGCCGGCTATTACGACAAGCTCGCCGCCTTCCTCGATCACGCCGCGCAGGAGCGCTTCATGCGCCAAGAGCACCGCGCCATGCTGGCGATCGAGTCGACCCCGGCGGCGCTCCTTGACCGCTACGCGGCCTATCAGCCTCCTACTGTCTCGAAATGGATCACCGACGAAGGGAAGTGATCATGCAGGATCAGATTCCGCGCGACACCGCGTCCGTCTTGCGCGACTACTTCCATGCCAAGGACGAGAACCGCCCCTGGTACATGGCCCGTGCCTTCGCGCCCGACGCGGTGCTGAAGATGGCCCTGCGCACGCAGGCCATCGCCTTTCCCCCCGAGTCGCGGGGCGTGCAGGCCATCGCCGACACGCTGGCGCGCCGCTTCGGCCAGGCCTACGACAACGTCTACACCTTCTATCTGTCGCGTCCCGCGGACGGCGCCGTGCTCGATGCCTACCGCTGCGACTGGGTCGTGGCCATGACCGAGAAGGCCACGGGCCAGGCGCGCGTGGGTTGCGGCCTCTACGACTGGACATTCCGCCGCGAGCCGCACCAGGCCGAGAGCCTGGTCATCACCATCGAGACCATGCTGACCTTGCCGGCGAACGAGGCCGACATCATCCTGGACTGGATCACGCGCCTGCCCTACCCCTGGACCGACGCGCAGCGCATCGTCGCCACCGCGCCGACCATCGAGGCCCTGGCGCCGGTATTGCAATGGATACGGCGCAACGAGCCGCATCCTTCGCTGACGGCCTGATCTTCCCGCCACGGCAGCAGCCATGTCCGACCAGGGTCCGCAGCGCATCACCGATCCCGACACGCTGACCCGGCTATACGGCCAGCCGGGGGGCGCGTCGCTCCTGAAAGAAGTGGACCACGTCCACCCGCATTACCGCGCCTTCATCGAGGCAGCGCCCTTCGCGGCGCTGGCCACCTGTTCGCCCGAAGGCCTGGACGTGTCGCCGCGCGGCGACCCGGCCGGCTTCGTGCACATCGAAGACGCCAAAACATTGATGATTCCGGATCGGCGCGGCAACAACCGCATCGACAGCCTGCGCAACATCCTGGCCGATCCGCGCGTAGCGCTGCTCTTTCTGATACCCGGCGTGAGCGAGACGCTGCGCGTGAACGGCCGCGCCGAAATCCGCGTGGAACCCGCCCTGCTCGAGCGCTTCGCCATGAACGGCAAACTGCCGCGCTCGGTGCTCGTCATTCATGTGGAAACCGTGTTCTTCCAATGCTCGCGCGCCGTCGTGCGCTCGGGCCTGTGGGACGCTTCCCGGCAGATGGCGCGCACCCGACTACCCAGCACCGGCACGATGCTGACCGACTTGAGCAAAGGGACGTTCGACGGCGCAACCTACGATCGCGAGTTGCAAGCGCGGGTAAAGAGCACGCTGTATTAGAGGTTTCTTCAAGAATTCAATCGGGCTGCCAGCCGCGCACGAACACATCCACCGGCTGCCGCTTTGCGCCCGCCTTCTGCAGTTCCAGCAAGCGCAGCACGCCGCTGCCCGTAGCGATATCGATGCCCTGCGCCGCCGCGTTCAGCACGCTGCCCGGCTCGCCCGCGCCCCCCGGCAAAGCCTGCGCCTTCCACACCTTGACCGGGTCGGCCAGGCCCGGCAAGCGCATCGTCACCCCCGGCACCGGATTGAACGCGCGCACGCGGCGCGCCAGCAGTTCGGCGGCCTGCGTGCAGTCGAGCGCGGCTTCGGCCTTGTCCAGTTTGGCGGCATAAGTCACGCCGTCCTGCGGCTGGCGGCGCGGCGTCAATTGCGGCAGCGTGGCCAGCGCCTGAACGATGGCGCGGCCGCCTTCTTCGGCCAACACGTCGAGCAGCTCGGCCGCCGTCTGTTGCCCGCCGATGGACACCGTGCGTTCGAGCAGCATGTCGCCCGTGTCCAGGCCTTCGTCCATCTGCATGATGGTCACGCCCGTCTGCGCATCGCCCGCCTCGATGGCGCGCTGGATCGGCGCCGCGCCGCGCCAGCGCGGCAGCAGGCTGGCGTGGATGTTCAGGCAGCCCAGCCGCGGCAGCCGCAGCGTCCACGCGGGCAGAATCAAGCCGTAGGCGGCCACCACCATCACATCCGGCGCCACGCGCTCGAGCAATGCGCGCGCGGACGCGGCTTCGTCGGGGTACTTGCCGTCCAGCCTCAGGCTGCGCGGCTGCGCCACCTCGATGCCGGCATCGAGCGCGGCCTGCTTGACAGGGCTGGGCGTGAGCTTGAGCCCGCGACCCGCGGGACGATCGGGCTGCGTGAGCACCAGCGCAATCTCATGCCCGGCGGCCCGCAGGGCCTGCAGGGCGACACGGGCGAAGTCGGGAGTTCCGGCAAAGACAAGGCGCATGGCACGAAAAAAGAAAACGCGAAAACGCTATTGTCACTCATCGAGCAAGAACGGCTAGGCGCGCGCCCGCGCCGTCGGCGACCATGGCGCAGCTCGCACAACTCACGGGAATCATGCACGACTACGCGAAACGCTTCGAAGCCGTCCTGGCCCACATCGCCGCAAACCTCGCAGGCGATCTGTCGGTGGAAACGCTGGCCCGCCTTGCGAACTTCTCGAAGTTCCATTTTCACAGGCAGTTTGCCGCCTATGTCGGCATGCCGGTTTCGCGCTACGTGCAGCTCATGCGTTTGCAGGTATCCGCGCGCCGCCTGGCCTCGCGCGAACCCTATCCGGTTCTGGATGCGGCGTTCGACGCGGGCTTCGACAGCCCGGAGGCCTTCAGCCGCGCTTTCAAGCGCGTGTTCGGCCTGTCGCCCAGCGCGTTCCGGCGGCGCCCGAACTGGCATGCCTGGAGCGCGCATTTCGTCGTTCCCTACCTTTCGAGGAAACTCACCATGCAAGTGCAAATCGTCGATTTTTCCGCAGTCCGCGTCGCCGCGCTCGAACACCTCGGGCCGCCTGGCCTGGTCAACGCAAGCGTGCAAAAATTCATCGCCTGGTGCAAGCAGAGCGGGCAATTCCCTCCGGCTTCGAGCCGGATTTTCGGCATCCCGCACAACAATCCGGACACGACACCCGAGGATGAATTCCGCTTCGACATCTGCAGGGAAATCACCGAGCCGATCGCGCCCAATGCCTGCGGCGTGCGCGAGATCGTCATTCCCGGCGGCCGATGCGCCGTGGTCCGGCATACGGGATCGACCGACCATATCGGCGAAACGATCTACCCGATTTATCGCGACTGGCTGCCTTCGAGCGCAGAAGAATTGCGGGACCACCCCTTGTTCTTCCATTATGTGAGCGTTTGCCTCGAAGCCCCGCCGGATTCATGGCAGACCGATATCTACATTCCCCTGGTATAAAAAATTGCAGGATCCCACCCTACTACGCCGGCTGCTTCGCGCCAAAGACCGCATGGCCGAAAATGCAGTGCGGCCACCAACGACCAGGACGAGGCGCTCGCCTTCTACGTCGACAAGCCGGGATTTCGCGATCCGGCCGCGGCCGGCAATGGATGGAAGATGATCCAGGCGCCTAAAACGGCTAAAACCTGAGGCCAATATGTCCCGCACGCGACGCCTGCTCGACCTGATCCAGATTTTGCGCGGCCACCGGTTTCCCATCGCCGGTGAGCGCCTGGCCGAGCAGCTCGGCGTCAGCCTGCGCACGCTCTACCGGGACATCCGCACCCTGCAGGAGCAGGGCGCTCGCATCGATGGCGCGCCGGGCCTGGGCTACCTGCTGCGGCCCGGTTTCATGCTGCCGCCCCTGATGTTCTCGGAAGAGGAGATCGAAGCGCTCGTCCTGGGCACCCGCTGGGTGGCCAAGCGCGCGGACGCAAAACTGGGATCGGCGGCGCACGAGGCCCTGCAAAAAATCGCCGCGGTGCTGCCCAGGGACTTGCGCGACACGCTCGACGCCTCGGCGCTGCTGATCGGCCCGGGGCCCGGCATCGCGGCGGGCAGCATCGAACTGGCGCAGCTGCGCCAGGCCCTGCGCACCGAGCGCAAGATCGCCATCGACTATCGCAGCCTGAACGGCGTGGAATCGAAACGCATCGTCTGGCCTTGCGCGCTGGGTTATTTCGACCTGGCTCTGGTGCTCGTGGCCTGGTGCGAGCTGCGCGAGGCGTTTCGCCATTTCCGCACGGACCACATCGTCGCGATGGAAATCCTGCCGCAGCGCTATCCCCGGCGCCGCCAGGCCCTGCTCAAGGCCTGGCGCGAGCAGGAGAGCACGCGGCACCATCCTCACACTGCTGACAAAAACTGACAGCAGTGCGATCTAGCATGAGACTCGTGGCACCTGTCCGCTTCATCCCTTTTTCCGGAGCACATCCATGCGCGACCCGAACTACTGCCTTCTGTACGTGAACGACCCGGCCGCCAGCGCGAATTTCTATGCGGGCCTGCTGGGCAGGCGCCCCGTCGACGCCTCGCCGACGTTCGCGCTGTTTGCCCTCGAATCCGGCATCATGCTGGGATTATGGTCCCGCCACACGGCCGAGCCCGCGGTAAGCGTCACGGGCGGCGGCGCAGAACTGGCCTTTCCGGTCGACAGCGATGCCGACGTCGACGCCGTCTACACGGATTGGAGCGCTCGCCGCCTGTCCATCGCGCAAACGCCCACTCGCATGGACTTCGGCTACACCTTCGTCGCCACGGACCCCGACGGCCACCGCCTGCGCGTTTTCTCGCCGGCGCCGTAAATCGTCGCAGAGGTTCAGCGGCGGCATGCCGCGGTCTCGAGGAAATGGATCGGGGCCCATGACGGCCCCGCGCTTCAAGCCTTGGCCAGCTCGCGCTCGGCCTTTTTCATCTTGGTCTTGATGCGATTCTGCTTGAGCGGCGACAGATATTCGACGAAGACCTTGCCCTCGAGGTGATCCATCTCGTGCTGCACGCAAACCGCCAACAGGCCTTCGGCTTCCCTCTCGTAGGGCTGGCCTTTTTCGTCCAGCGCCTTGAAACGGATGCGCTCGGCGCGTTCGACTTCGTCATAGATGCCGGGCACCGAAAGGCAGCCTTCTTCGAAGGCCTTGATGGTCTCGCTCTTCCAGATGATCTCGGGGTTGATCAGCACCATCAGGTCGCGGCCTTCTTCCGATACGTCGATCACGATGACGCGCTCGTGCACGTCGACCTGCGTAGCGGCCAGGCCCACGCCCGGCGCTTCGTACATGGTGTCGGCCATGTCGCGCACCAGCTTGCGGATGCGGTCGTCCACCACTGCGACCGGCTTGGCTTTTTTGTGCAAGCGGGCATCGGGATAGCGGATGATGGAAAGCAGGGCCATGATGAAAAACGGAAAAAGTTGAAGATTTCTATGGCGCTATGATAGTCGATTAGTCCATTGATTTCTAATCGCTTTTTCCTAATTCTGGGATAGCGCGGGGCGATGCGCGCGTCTTGGCCCCTGTCGCAAACCCGTCACGCTCGCGCCCGTGGGGGCGGTCCGCTCGTGCGACACTAGCCCGCTGTTCCCCTCCCATTTTCCCGCCGGCGCGTCCATGCCGCTCACGCATACCCACGACGAACTTTCCGCCTGGCTGCGCCTGTCGCTCGAACCCGACCTGGGCCCGTCGCTGGCCTACGCACTGCTGTCCGCCCTGGGCGAGCCCGCGCAGATCTACGCGCGCCGAGCCGCCGAGCTGATGCGGCACGTCCCGCAGAGCCTGGCCTTGCAGCTCGCGTCCGAACCGCTCGGCGAGATCGCCGAGAAAATCGAAACCACGCTGCGCTGGGTCGAAGAGCCGGGCCGGCACATCCTCACCCTGGCCGATCCCGCCTACCCCCAACAACTGCTCACCATCGCCGATCCGCCGCTGCTGCTTTATGTGGCGGGCGATCCCGCGCAACTGTCCAAGCCCGGCCTGGCCGTGGTAGGCGCGCGCAGCGCCACGCCCGGCGGCGCGGAAAACGCCCGCGCCTTCTCGCGCCATCTGGCCGCGCAGGGCTGGAGCGTGGTCAGCGGCCTGGCCCTGGGTATAGACGGCGCCGCGCATGAAGGCGCGCTGGCCGCCGGCCCCGAAGGCGCGGGCACCGTGGCGGTGATGGGCACCGGCATCGACCGCATCTACCCGGCCGCGCATCGCGACCTGGCGCACCGCATCGCGGCGCACGGCGCCTTGATCAGCGAACTGCCGCTGGGCACCCAGGTCCGGGCGTTCAACTTCCCGCGCCGCAACCGCCTGGTGGCCGGCCTGGCGCGCGGCGTGCTGGTGGTCGAAGCCGCCAAGCAGAGCGGCTCGCTCATCACCGCCCGCCTGGCCGCCGAAAGCGGCCGCGAAGTCTTCGCCATTCCCGGTTCGATCCACTCGCCCTTGTCGCGCGGCTGCCATGCCCTGATCCGGCAGGGCGCCAAGCTGGTCGAAACCGCGCAAGACATCACGGATGAACTGGGGTTGCCCACTCCCGATGCGCGGCCCGCGCCGGCAGCAAGGTCGGTGCAAGCCCGATCGCCGGCCGCCCCCGAATCCCCGCTGCTCCATGCACTGGGCCACGACCCTCTGCACCTGGATGCCCTGCAGGCCCGCACCGGCCTGGACACCGCCACGCTGCAGGCGCAGTTGCTGGAACTGGAGCTGGCCGGACATGTCGCCCGGCTGGACGACGGGCGGTTTCAGCGGCTCGCGTCTTGAGTGTATATGTTGATCATATACAAATGATCGACTTTGATCAGATCAGCGGCTTTGATTGGGACAAGGGCAATGCCCTTAAAAGCGCAAGCAAATACAGCGTCTCGACGACAGAAGCCCAACAAGTGTTTTTCAATGCACCG
>CALGFL010000476.1 GCA_937881145.1 uncultured Bordetella sp. | reverse complement strand
GAACTGCGCCGATTTGCCTGATCCGCTTGCGGGCGCTTGTATAAATCCAGCTAAAGAGGTCCGAATGACCCTCATTGCCCCTAACGAGGCAAGCGCGCCTGATCAATGCGCGCCGTCCGCCTCATCATCCGTTTCAATCCCGCCCGAAGCCGGCGGGTCCGTCGGCATCGTTTCCCCGACCTTTCTGTCTTTCGACGAGCCCTTGCTTCTGGCGAGCGGCCAGCGGCTGGACGCCTATGAACTCGCCGTGGAGACCTACGGCACGCTCAACGCCGAACACAGCAACGCGGTGCTGATCTGCCATGCGCTCAATGCCTCGCATCACGTCGCCGGCGTCGCGGCCGACGATGGCTCGCCGGGCTGGTGGGACAACATGGTCGGGCCGGGCAAGCCGGTCGACACCAACCGCTTCTTCGTCATCGGCATCAACAACCTGGGTTCGTGCTTCGGCTCGACCGGGCCGGCCAGCATCAATCCGGCCACCGGCAAGCCGTGGGGCGCAGCCTTTCCCGTGCTTACTGTCGAAGACTGGGTGCGTGCCCAGGCCCGCGTGGCCGACCACTTCGGCGTCGAGCGCTTCGCGGCGGTCATGGGCGGGTCGCTGGGCGGCATGCAGGCGCTTTCCTGGGCCATCACCTGCCCGGACCGGGTGGCGCATTGTGTCGTCATCGCCAGCACGCCGCGCCTGTCGGCGCAGAACATCGGCTTCAACGAAGTGGCGCGCCGCGCCATCATCACCGATCCGGATTTCAACGGCGGCGACTACTATGCGCACGACACCGTGCCGGGCCGCGGCCTGTCGGTGGCGCGCATGATCGGCCACATCACCTATTTGTCGGACGACGACATGGCCGAGAAGTTCGGCCGTGCGCAGCGCGAGCCCGCGGCCGACGGCGACTATCGCTACGGCTACGACGTCGAGTTCGAGGTCGAATCCTATCTGCGCTACCAGGGCGAGAAGTTCTCGCGCTATTTCGACGCCAACACGTATCTGCTGATCACGCGTGCGCTGGATTATTTCGATCCGGCGCGCAATACGGGCGGCGACCTGGCCCGCGCGCTGGCGCCGGCCAAGGCGGATTTCCTGCTGACGTCTTTTTCGACCGACTGGCGCTTTCCGCCCGAACGCTCGCGCGAGATGGTCCGCGCGCTGCTCAAGAACGGCAGCCCGGTCACCTACGCCGAGATCGACGCGCCGCACGGCCACGATGCCTTCCTGCTGGACGATCCGCGCTACTTCGCGGTGGTGCGCGGCTATTACGAACGCATCGCGCGCAAGCTCAATCTGCCCGAGGTGGTTGCATGACTGCGGTATCTGCAAATTCCGGCGCCGCCGCGCTGCGTCCCGACCTGGCGCGCATCGCGCAATGGATCGAGCCGGGCAGCCGGGTGCTGGACCTGGGCTGCGGCGACGGCGCGCTGCTGGCGTGGCTGCGCGACAACCGCCAGGTGCGCGGCGCCGGCGTGGAAATCGACGATCAGTGCGTCATTACCTGCGTGCAGCGCGGGGTGGAGGTCATCCAGCAGAACATGGAAGGCGGGCTGGCCCTGTTCGGCGACAAGCAATTCGAGACGGTGGTGCTGTCGCAGACGCTGCAGTCCATGCATCACACCACGCACATTCTGCGCGAGATGATGCGGGTGGCGCGCCAGGGCATCGTTTCCTTTCCCAACTTCGGCTACTGGCCGCACGGCTGGTCCATTTTGCGCGGCCGCATGCCGGTCACGGGGCAGATGCCCTACCAGTGGTACAACACGCCCAACATCCACCTGTGCACGCTGCGCGATTTCGAGGATCTGGCCGCGCAGGTGGGCTTGCGCATCATCGAGCGCGCCACGTTCAACGAAGGGCGCGAGGTGCGGGTGCTGCCGCAATGGCGCAGCACCCTGGCCATGTACCGTTTCGCTTCGGACTGACTTTGCAAAGGAACGCGCCCATGACGGATGCGAGCACCACGAGATCGGCGGGCAATGTCTATTTCAGCCGCCGCGTGGCGCCGCAACTGGCCCTGGGTTTCGCCAGCGGGCTGCCGCTGGCCCTGACCGGCGGCACGCTGCAGGCCTGGGCCACGGTCTCGAACGTCTCGCTGCAAAGCATCGGCTTTCTCACCCTGGTGGGCACGGCCTACACGCTCAAGTTCCTGTGGGCGCCGCTGATCGACCGCTATGCGCCGCCCTTGCTGGGCCGGCGTCGCGGCTGGATGCTGCTGATGCAATTGCTGCTGGCCCTGGCCATCATGGGCATGGGCCTGTTTTCACCCGGTTCCGCCCTGCCGGAGTTGGCCACGCTGGCCGTGCTGGTGGCCGTGCTGTCGGCCACGCAGGACATCGCCTTCGACGCCTACAGCACCGATGTGCTGCACAGCGAAGAGCGCGGCGCGGGCGCGGCCGTCAAGGTGCTGGGCTACCGCATCGCCATGATCGTTTCGGGTGGATTGGCTCTGGTGCTGGCCGACAGCTGGCTGGGCTGGGGGCATATGTATGTGCTCATGGGCGTGCTGATGCTGGCCTGCGTGGCCGCCACGCTATGGGCGCCGGAGCCCGAGTCGCCGGCTGCCGCGCCGCGCAATCTGGGGCTGGCCCTGGTCGAGCCTTTCCGCGAGTTCTTCAGCCGGCGCGGCGCGATCGGGCTGTTGCTGCTCATCGTGCTCTACAAGCTGGGCGATGCGTTTGCCGGCGCGCTGTCCACGACCTTTCTGATCCGCGCGGCGGGCTATACCGCCACCGAGGTCGGCACCGTCAACAAGGTGCTGGGCCTGGCCGCGACCATCGTGGGGGCGCTGGCAGGCGGCTCGATCATGGCGCGCTGGGGCCTGTACCGCTCGCTCATGGCCTTTGGTCTGCTGCAAGCGGTGTCCAACCTGGGCTACTGGCTGATCTCGGTCAGCCCCAACCATCTCTGGCTGATGGCCGCGGGCGTGGGCGTCGAAAACCTGTGCGGCGGCCTGGGCACCGCGGCTTTCGTCGGTCTCTTGATGACCTTGTGCCGGCACGAGTACTCGGCCACGCAGTTCGCGCTGCTGTCGGCGCTGTCGGCCGTGGGCCGCATCTACCTGGCCGGGCCGCTTACGCCCACGCTGGTCGAGCATATGGGCTGGCCCGGCTTCTTTCTGTTTACCGTGGCCATCAGCGCGCCCGGTTTGCTGCTGCTGCATGCCTACCGCGCGCGGATCGGCGCGCTCGAAGAGGCGGGCGTAGCTTGAGTTGACGTTTGAAAATGTCAATTTTTCATGGCAGTTAACCAAAGTGAACTCTGCCGTTGAGCGCAGATGTGAAAAAAATCAGGGTCTTCACTGATCTATTCGACCGGGAATCGCACTAGCATTGCTGCGCTCAAATAAAAACGACAGCGCGGACGATTCCCATGGTCAGGCCCCCCCGAGCGCACCAATACAAAGTGATCGCCGGGATCGCTGGCTTGGCCGTGCTGTGCGGTTTGATCTGGCCCGGCTGGGCGCGCGTGCTGCTGTGCATCCTGGGCATCACGGTCATTGTCTACATGCTGGGGTATGACCGCATCGAGGCGCAGCGCAAGTCGGATCATGCCGTCAGCATTTTCGACCGCATCTTCGAACACTCGCGCAACGGCGTCGCCGTGCTCGACGCGCAGGGTCTGGTGCAGCGGATCAACCCGGCGTACATGCGCATGACCGGCTACACCGAAGCCGAGCTGCGGGGCACCCGGTTGCGGGACCTGAATTCCGGCCGGCAGGCGGCGGAATTCTACGAAGACATCTGGAAAGCGGTGCGCGAGCACGGGCACTGGGAAGGCAAAATCTGGAACCGCCGCAAAGACGGCTCGCTTTACCTGGAGTCGGTCGCCCTCAAGGGCCTGGACCCGCTGGCGTCGGGCGCTTACGCCAACTATATGGTGCTGGCTTCCGATGCCACGGAGCGCCACCTGGATCGCGAATACCTGGGCTACCTGGCGCTGCACGACGCGCTGACCGGACTGCCCAACCGCCTGCAGTTCTCCGACCGCATCGAGCAGGCGATGGCCCGTGCGCGTCGCACGTCCAACGCGCTGGCCGTGCTGTTCATCGATCTCGATGGCTTCAAGCAGGTCAACGACACCTACGGCCATGCCGGCGGCGATGCCGTGCTCAAGGTCGTGGCGGCCAGGCTCAAGCACGATTTGCGCGATACCGATACGGTGGCCCGTCTGTCCGGCGACGAGTTCACGGTCATTCTCGAAGGCCTGGATCATTCCGAATCCGACGCCTTTGTCGGGCAGATTGCCGACATGCTGCTGACTTCGCTGTCCCAGCCGATCGAGGTCGACGGCCATCACGTATCTGTCAGCGCCAGCATCGGCGTGAGCCTCTCTGCAGGCGCGACGAGCCCCGAAGAGGTGCTCGATCGCGCCGACCAGGCCATGTACCGCGCCAAGGCGCGGGGCAAGAACCAGGTTTGCTTCTATTCGGCGCGGGCCGAAGCCGCCGCCTGACTACAGCGTGAAGTCGTAGTCGACCGTCAGCGGCGCGTGGTCGCTGAACTTCTCGTCTTTGTAGACGCTGGTCGCCCGGGCGTGGGCCGCGACGCGCGCGGTGGCCAGTTGATAGTCGATGCGCCACCCCACGTTCTTGGCGTACGCCTGGCCGCGGTTGCTCCACCACGTGTAGCACGCGTCGGTGGTGTCGGGGTACAGGGTACGGTAGACGTCGGTCAGTTCGCCGTCGCCCAGCAGCCGGGTCATCCAGGCGCGCTCTTCGGGCAGGAAGCCGCTGTTCTTCAGGTTGCCTTTCCAGTTTTTCAGATCGGCTTCTTTGTGCGCGATGTTGACGTCGCCCACCAGAATGAACTGGCGCTCGGCCTTCAGGCGCATCAGATGCGGGTAGATGTGGTCGAGAAAGCGGTACTTTGCCTGTTGGCGTTCGTCGCCGCTGGAGCCGCTGGGAAAGTAGCAGCTGACCACGCTGAACTTGCGCTCGGGCGTGTCGAAGCGCAGTTCCACCCAGCGGCCTTCGGCGTCGAATTCCGGATTGCCGATGCCGCGCACGACCTCGCTGGGCTCGTGGCGGGAGTACAGGCCCACGCCGGAATAGCCTTTTTTCTCGGCGTAATGAAAGTAGCCGGCCATCTTGTCGTGACGATCGAAGACGCCGGTGACCTGATCATGCTGGGCCTTGACTTCCTGAACGCCGACGACGTCGGCGTTTTGCTTGAGCATCCAGTCGAAGAAGCCTTTGGAGGCGGCCGAGCGGATACCGTTCAGGTTGGCGGAGATGACGCGGAACATGGGAGGTTTCCGAAGGAGATCAGACGCCGTACTTGGCGCGGTAGGCGGCCACGGCCTCTTTGTGTTCGGCAAAGCCCGTGTCGTTTTCGAGCAGCGCCATGATGTCGTGCAGGCTGGCGATGCTGACCACGGGCATGCCGTAGGTGTTGGCGACTTCCTGCACGGCTGAATGGGGCGACAGGGCGTTGTCCGGGCCGGCGCGCTCCATGCGGTCCAGGGCGATCAGCACGGCGGCGGGCGTGGCCTTGGACAACTGGATCATGTGCACGGACTCGCGCACCGACGTGCCGGCCGAGATGACATCGTCGATGATGATGACGCGGCCCTGGAGCGGAGCGCCGACCAGGGAGCCGCCTTCGCCGTGATCCTTGGCTTCCTTGCGGTTGAAGGCGAAGGGCACGTCGCGGCCGCGCGCGGCCAGGGCCAGCGCCAGGGCGGTGACCAGCGGGATGCCCTTGTAGGCCGGGCCGTAGAGCATGTCGAACTGCACGCCCGAAGTCAGCAGGGCCTGGGCGTAGAAGTCGGCCAGGGTGGCGACCGCGGCGCCGGTATTGAACAGGCCCGCGTTGAAGAAGTAAGGGCTCAGGCGGCCGGCTTTGGTGGTGAAGGCGCCGAATTTGAGAACGCCCAGTTCGGCGGCGAACCGGACGAAGTCGGCGCGAAAAGTGTTGATGTCGTCGGAGGCGGGAAATTGATGCACGGCGGTTACAGTACGGATGCGGCGGGTGGAACCCGGCGCCGCGTTCAGGGAGCGGCGTCATT
Organism: uncultured Bordetella sp.; assembly: GCA_937881145.1. Classification (GTDB taxonomy): domain Bacteria; phylum Pseudomonadota; class Gammaproteobacteria; order Burkholderiales; family Burkholderiaceae_B; genus Bordetella. The sequence goes on along the minus strand of CALGFL010000476.1, from coordinate 10,308 downwards.
GTAAAGCCCAGCACCGGCCGCGCCGTTAAGTGTAAACAACAGGCCATGGTTCAAACAACGACAAGGGGAATCCATGCATTACGCCCGTAAAGCCGTGCTCGCGTCCGTCGTCGGATACGCGCTCGACGGTTTCGATCTGCTCATTCTGGGGTTCATCCTCGGGCCGATCTCGAAGGAGCTCGGCCTGACCGGCCTGCAGGCCGGCTCGATCGTGACCTGGACCCTGGTGGGCGCGGTGGTCGGCGGCGTGCTGTTCGGCTGGCTGGCCGACAAGTTCGGCCGCGTGCGCGTGCTGAACTGGACCATATTGCTGTTCGCCGTCTTTACCGGCCTGTGCGCGCTGGCCCGCGGCTACGAAGATCTGCTGATCTATCGCACCATCGCCGGCCTGGGCCTGGGCGGCGAGTTCGGCATCGGCATGGCGCTGGCCGCCGAAGCCTCCCGCCCCGAGCAGCGCGCCCGCATGGCCTGCTATGTGGGCCTGGGCTGGCAAGCCGGCGTGCTGGCCGCGGCCCTGCTCGTGCCGATACTGCTGCCGCACATAGGCTGGCGTGGCATTTTCCTGGTGGGCGTGCTGCCGGCCGTGGCGGCTTTCTTCATCCGCTCCTTCATCGGCGAGCCCGAAATCTTCCTCGAGCAAAAGCGCGCGCCGGGGGCGGGCGGCCGCAGCGCGTTCAAGCCGTTGGTGGCCAACGCCGCCGCGACCCGGGCCAGCCTGGGCGTGATCATCCTGACCTCGGTGCAGAATTTCGGCTACTACGGCGTGATGATCTGGATGCCGTCCTATCTGAGCAGCCACTTCGGCTACACGCTGACCAAATCGGCTGCCTGGACCGCGATCACCGTGGTCGGCATGGCCGCGGGCATCTGGCTGTTCGGCCAGCTGGCCGATCGCATCGGCCGCCGTCCGGTGTTCCTGGGCTACCAGGTCGGCGCGGCGCTGAGCGTGCTGATCTACGCGCAACTGCAGTCGGAATACGCCCTGCTCATCGGCGGGGCCATCATGGGCCTGTTCGTCAACGGCATGCTCGGCGGCTACGGCGCGCTCATCGCCGAGCTGTACCCCACCCAGGCGCGGGCCACGGCGCAGAACGTGCTGTTCAACATCGGCCGGGCGGTGGGCGGTTTCGGTCCGCTGGTGGTGGGCGCCCTGGCCGCCAAGTACTCCTTCAGCACTGCCATCGCGCTCTTGGCGGTGCTGTATGCGATCGACATCCTTGCCACCTTGTTCCTGATTCCGGAACGCAAGGGCGTGGCGCTGGAATAAGCCCGGCCGCATGAAAAACGCCGTTCATGCAAGCGCGTGAACGGCGTTTTCTTTGGCGTGCTGCCTTAATCTCAGCCGCCCAGCTTCTGCTTGAGCAGATCGTTGACCTGCTGCGGGTTGGCCTTGCCCTTGCCCGCCTTCATGATCTGGCCCACCAGCGAGTTGAAGGCCTTTTGCTTGCCGGCGCGGTATTCCTCGACGATGGCCGGGTTGGCGGCCAGCACTTCGTCGATCATCGCGACGATGGCGCCGGTGTCGCTGATCTGCTTTAGGCCGCGCGCCTCGATGATGGCGTCGGGTGCGCCGCCGTTTTCGCCGGCCCACATGGCGGCGAAGACTTCGCGGGCGATCTTGTTCGAGAGGGTGCCGTCCAGGATGCGGCCGATCAGCGCGGCGAGCGCGGCGGCCGGCACGGGGCAGTGGGCGATGTCCTTCTCTTCGCGGTTCAGCTGCGCCGCGACCTCGCCCATGATCCAGTTGGCGGCCAGCTTGGCCTGGCCCGCGGGCAGCAGTTTGGCGGCGTCTTCGAAATACGCGGCCATGGCGCGGCTGGCGGTCAGCTGCGCGGCATCGTATTCGGACAGGCCGTGGTCGGCCACGAAGCGCGCCGCCAGCGCGCGCGGCAGTTCGGGCATCCCGGCCTTCACGCTTTCGACCCGTTGCGGCGCCACCACCAGCGGCGGCAGGTCGGGGTCGGGGAAGTAGCGGTAATCGGCCGCGTCTTCCTTGGTGCGCATGGCGCGGGTCTCGCCCGTGTCGGGATCGAACAGCACCGTGGCCTGCTCGATGGCATGGCCGTCTTCGATTTGTTCGATCTGCCAGCGCACCTCGAAGTCGATGGCTTGCTGCATGAACTTGAAGCTGTTCAAGTTCTTGATCTCGCGCCGCGTGCCCAGGGGCTCGCCCGGCTTGCGCACGCTGACGTTGGCGTCGCAGCGGAAGCTGCCTTCCTGCATGTTGCCGTCGCAAATGCCGATCCAGGTGACGATCTTGTGCAGCTCGCGCGCATAGGCCACGGCCTCTTCGCTGCTGCGCATGTCGGGCTCGGTGACGATCTCCAGCAGCGGCGTGCCGGCGCGGTTCAGGTCGATGCCGCTTTGCCCGACGAAGTCTTCGTGCAGGGACTTGCCTGCGTCTTCTTCGAGGTGGGCGCGCACCAGGCGCACGGTTTTCTTTTCGTCGCCCAGGTAGAACGAAACCTCGCCGCCTTGCACCACGGGGATCTCGTACTGGCTGATCTGGTAGCCCTTGGGCAGGTCGGGGTAGAAATAATTCTTGCGCGCGAAGATGCTGCGCGGCGCGATGTGCGAACCGAGCGCGAGCCCGAGCCTGATGGCGCGCTCGACCGCGCCCCGGTTCATCACGGGCAGCGTGCCGGGCAGGGCCAGGTCGACTGCGCTGGCCTGGGTGTTGGGCTCGGCGCCGAAGGCCGTGGGAGAGCGGCTGAAGATCTTGCTCTCGGTGGAAAGCTGGGTGTGCGTCTCGAAGCCGATCACGACTTCATAGCCCTGGACGAGTTTGGCGGCGGACATGATCAAAAACCCTCCGGCGCGCGCAGGTGAAAGTCGGTGGCTTGCTGGAATTGATGCGCGGCGTTGAGCAGCCGGGCTTCGTCGAAGTAGTTGCCCAGCAGCTGCAGGCCGACCGGCATGCCACCCTCGCCAAAGCCCGCGGGCACGCTCATGCCGGGCAGGCCGGCTAGCGAGCCGGGCAGGGTGAAGATGTCGGCCAGGTAGTCGGCCAGCGGGTCGCTGCCGTGCTCGCCGAGCTTCCAGGCCACGCTGGGCGCAACCGGGCCGGCGATGATGTCGCACTGCTTGAAGGCCTGCTGGAAATCGTCGGCGATCATGCGGCGGATCTTCTGCGCCTGCAAATAATAGGCGTCGTAATAGCCGTGCGACAGCACATAGGTGCCGGTCATGATGCGGCGCTTGACCTCGGCGCCGAAGCCCTCGGCGCGGGTCTTGCAATACATGTCGAGCAGGTCGTCGTAATGCTTGGCGCGGTGGCCGAACTTGACGCCGTCGAAGCGCGAAAGATTGGAGCTGGCCTCGGCCGGGGCGATGATGTAGTAGACCGGGATGGCCTGCTCGGTGCGCGGCAGCGAGATCTCGACCAGCCTGGCGCCGAGCCGCTCGTATTGTTTCAAGGCCGCGTCGAGGGCGGCGCGCACGTCGGGCGCCAGGCCGTCGCCGAAGAATTCGCGGGGCACGCCGATGCGCAGGCCGTCGATCGGGTCGCCCAGCCGGCGCGTGTAGTCTTCGGCAGGCTTGTCGAGCGAGGTCGAGTCGCGGTCCGGATCGGGGCCGCAGAGGGCCGACAGCAGCAGCGCGCAATCTTGCGCGGTGCGCGCCATCGGGCCGGCCTGGTCCAGGCTGGAGGCGAAGGCCACCATGCCCCAGCGGCTGGCGCGGCCGTAGGTGGGTTTGATGCCGGTGATGCCGCAGAACGCCGCCGGCTGGCGGATGGAGCCGCCCGTGTCGGTGCCGGTGGCGGCGGGCGCCAGGCGCGCGGCGACGGCCGCCGCGCTGCCGCCGGACGAGCCGCCCGGGATGCGCGCGGCGTCCCATGGATTGTGCACGGCGCCATAGGCGGAGTTTTCGTTGGCCGAGCCCATGGCGAATTCGTCGCAATTGAGCTTGCCCAGCGTGACGCAGCCGGCGTCGGCCAGCTTGGCGACCACGGTGGCGTCAAAGGGCGACCGGTAGCCCGCGAGCATCTTCGAGCCGGCAGTGGTCGGGAAGTCCTTGGTGACGAAGATATCCTTGTGCGCGATCGGCACGCCCAGCAGCGGCGCGGCATCGCCGCGGGCGATGCGCTCGTCGGCGGCCTTGGCCTGCGCGAGCGTCACGGATTCGTCGACGGCGAGAAAGGCGCCCAGGGATTCGTGCTGCCTGGCGCGCGCGAGAAAGTGCTGCGCGGCTTCCGTGGCGGAGACTTCTGCGGCGCGCAGCTTGGCGGACAGTTCGGCGACGGTCAGATGATGCAGGTCGGTCATTATTCGATCACTTTGGGCACCAGGAACAGGCCGTTCTCGACGGCCGGGGCACTCCGCTGGTTGGCTTGGCGCTGGTTGGGTTCGCTGGCGAGGTCGTCGCGCAGGCGCAGTGCGATGTCTTCGACGATGGCGACGGGATGCGTCAAAGGCTCGACCCCGGTCGTGTCGACGGCGCGCATGCGTTCCACGATATCGAAGAAGTCATTGATTTGCGCCAGCATGTGTCCGCTCTCTGCGGCGGTCAGCTCGATGCGGGCCAGCCGGGCGATGCGGGCCACGTCTTGTTCGTTCAGGGCCATGGGAATGCAACAAAAATGAAGACGGAACGGAGCAGTGCCGGGCGGCACGGCCCAAGTCGTTACAAACCCACGAAATTGCCGGGATTTGTACGGCATTTAGCCTTAAATTATAAGTTATCATTATGGGCTTGATCGTTTAGTCATTGCCTGCGCTCGGCAGCGGGGCGGTGGATTGCACGGTCAAAGGGCCGCATGCCTTGGCATGCCCAGCCGCCGCCGTATGTGCAGAACCCGGTAAGACCCGGCAAAACCGGGAGTAGAACCCAAGAAAGCCAGCAGTTAGGCTGACTGCAAGTGGCAGGCTGAATTTCCCAGCCCCGACTCCAATTTCTGAATTTCGCTGAGCTCACATGTTTGGATTTCTACGCAGCTACTTTTCCAGCGACATGGCGATCGACCTCGGTACCGCCAATACGCTCATCTACGTCCGCGGCAAGGGTATCGTGCTCGATGAGCCGTCCGTCGTCGCCATCCGCCACGAAGGCGGCTCCAGCGGCAAGAAGATCATCCAGGCCGTCGGCCGCGAAGCCAAGCAGATGCTGGGCCGCGTGCCCGGCAACATCGAGGCCATCCGCCCGATGAAAGACGGCGTGATCGCCGACTTCACCGTCACCGAGCAGATGCTCAAGCAGTTCATCCGCATGGTGCACCCGCGCAACATGCTCGCGCCTTCGCCGCGCATCATCGTTTGCGTGCCCTGCGGCTCGACCCAGGTCGAGCGCCGCGCCATCCGCGAATCCGCGCTGGGCGCCGGCGCCTCGCACGTCTATCTGATCGAAGAACCCATGGCCGCGGCCATCGGCGCCGGCCTGGCCGTGTCGGACGCGAGCGGCTCCATGGTGGTCGACATCGGCGGCGGCACGACCGAAGTGGCCGTGATCTCGCTGGGCGGCATGGTCTACAAGGGTTCGGTGCGCGTCGGCGGCGACAAGTTCGACGAAGCCATCGTCAACTACATCCGCCGCAACTACGGCATGCTCATCGGCGAACCCACCGCCGAACTCATCAAGAAAGAAATCGGGTCGGCCTTCCCCGGCTCCGAAGTGCGCGAGATCGAAGTCAAGGGCCGCAACCTGTCCGAAGGCGTGCCGCGCAGCTTCACCGTTTCGTCCAACGAAATCCTCGAATCGCTGACCGATCCGCTCAACCAGATCGTCTCGGCCGTCAAGATCGCGCTGGAACAGACCCCGCCCGAACTGGGCGCCGACATCACCGACAAGGGCATCGCCCTGACCGGCGGCGGCGCGCTGCTGCGCGACCTGGACCGCCTGCTGCAGGAAGAAACCGGCTTGCCGGTCGTGGTGGCCGAAGACCCGCTCACCTGCGTGGTGCGCGGCTGCGGCGAGGCGCTCGAGCATCTCGAGAGACTGGGCGCCATCTTCATCAACGATTGAGGCGGTGCTGCCGTCTGCCGTGCGATACTGTGCGCGCGGCCGGCGTGCCTGCCGGCTCATCGTGAAGAGGAGCCGGCCCGAGATGAAACGACCCCCACGCTGCGCCTTCTGCTTGCTGTCCCTGGCCGGGGCGCGCCAGTTCCCTGAGGCAGCCCGGCGGAGCTGATATGGAACGACAAACCCCTCCGTTATTTCGACGCGGCCCGTCCGCGGAAGTCCGGCTGGTGGTGCTGATCGTGCTGGCGCTGACCCTGATGCTGGTCGATGCGCGCATGCGTGTGCTCGAGCCCGTGCGCCGTGTGGTGGCCATCGCGCTCTATCCGTTCCAGCGCGTCGTCCTGGCGCCGCGAGACCTGGTCGAGCAAGTCGACGAGTGGGTCAACGCCGCCAATCTTATCCGCCAGGAAAACGAAGCCCTGCAGCGCCAGCGCATCGAGTTGGCCCAGGTATCCACCCATGCCCAGCAGGTGGCAACCGAAAACGCCCAGCTGCGCCGGTTGCTCGGCATCACCGAGCACACGTCCGAACCGACCGTGGTGGTCGAAGTGCTGTACGAGCCGCCCGACGGCGGCGGCCAGCAGCGCCTGGTGTTCAACAAAGGCAGCAAGGCCGGTCTTGCGCCCGGCATGCCCGTGATCGACGAAGGCGGCGTGGTGGGGCAGCTGGTGCGCGTCACGCCCATGACTTCCGAGGCGGCCCTGCTCACCGACGACCGCGTCTCCATTCCGGTCCAGGTGCTGCGCAACGGCCTGCGGCTTATCGCTTTCGGCACCAACACGCCGGGCGAGATCGAAGTGCGCTACCTGTCGGCCAACGCCGACGTGCGCGTGGGCGACGTACTCATCACCAGCGGCGTGGGCGGGTTCTTCCCGGCCGGCCTGCAGGTGGCCAGGATCACGTCCATCGATCGCAATTCGGCCTCGGGCTTCGCGCAGGCCATGGGCGAACCGCTGTCGCATCCCGAGCGTTATCGCCATTTCCTGGTGCTGCAGGTCGATGTGGGCCACGCCACGAAAATCCAGGAAGAAGAGGACGATGACAACTAATCCTTCCTCCCAGGAACAACGCGACGCCTCCGGCCGGCTGGCGAGCCTGGTCGGCAACGCGCACTCCGAGCGCCTGGCGCGCCCTGCGCGCGGCATATTCGTCTGGACCACGCTCATCGTGGTGTGGCTCGCCTCGATGCTGCCCTGGCGCCTGTGGCCCGCCGCGCCCGACATGATGGCGCTGGTGCTGGCCTACTGGAGCGCGCACGAAAGCCGCCGCGTGGGGCTGGTCACGGCTTTCGTCTTCGGCATTCTGCTCGACGTGCACGACACGGCCCTGCTGGGCGGCCACGCGCTGACTTATGTCCTGGTGGTCTACGGCGCGCTGCTGCTGAACCGTCGCCTGCAGCGTTTCGACCTGCTGAGCCAGGCGGTGCACATGCTGCCGATATTCCTGATCGCGCCCTTGGGCACGCATCTGGTGGTTGCCTGGCTGGCCGGGCACTGGCCGGGCTGGTGGTGGGTGGTGGGCGCCCTGATCACCGCCGCGCTCTGGCCCATCGTGGGTTGGGTGCTGCAGCTGCCGCAGCGCAGGCTGGACGACGTGGAATCTTCCGCGGTCTAGAACACGAGGCTCATAAGCGCAGCGGCGATGTTCGAGTTCAAAAACACCAGCCTTCAACAGAAGCAGCGCTTTCGCCTGCGTGCCCTGGTGGGCGCGGCGGTGGTGCTGGTGTGCTTCGGCATGCTGGTGTCGCGCTTCTGGGTGCTGCAGGTTGTGCGCTACCAGGGCCTCTCCGAGCGCGCGGATCGCAACCGCATCGCGCTGGTGCCCATTGCGCCGCGCCGCGGCGAGATCTACGACCGCAACGGCGAGGTGCTGGCGCGCAACTACCGCACCTATACGCTCGAAGTCACGCCCGCGGATTTCGGCGGCGGCTACGACTACGAAAAACTCTTCGACCGCCTGTCGCGCGTGATCTATCTGAGTCCGAGCGACAAGCGCAAGTTCAAGCGCCAGCTGGGCGAGTCGAGCCGCATGGGCACCGTGACGCTGCGCGACAATCTCAACGACACCGAAGCCTCCTGGTTCGCCGCGCATGCCTTCATGTTCCCCGGCGTCGAACTCAAGGCGCGCTGGGTGCGGCAATACCCCGAGGGTGCCGCGGCCGCGCAAGTGGTGGGCTATATCAGCCGCATTTCCGACAGCGATCTGGACGAGCTCGACAAGAAGGGCGAAACCGGCAATTACCGCGGCACCGAATACATCGGCAAGAAAGGCATCGAGCAAAGCTACGAAAAGGTGCTGCACGGCACGACCGGCGTGCAGGAAGTGGAGATCACGGCGGGCGGACGCCCGGTGCGCACCCTGAGCCGCAACGACCCCGTGGCCGGGTCCGACCTGACCCTATCCCTGGACATGGGCCTGCAGCGCGTGGCCGAGCAGGCCTTCGGCAACGAGACCGGCGCGCTGGTGGCCCTCGATCCGAACACGGGCGAGGTGCTGGCTTTCGTTTCGATGCCGTCGTACGACCCGAACCTGTTCGTCAACGGTATCGACGTCGACAATTGGAAGCAGCTCAACGAGTCGCCCGATCACCCGCTCCTGGACCGGCCCCTGACCAGCGCCTTTCCCATCGGCTCGACCTACAAGCCCTTCGTGGCGCTGGCCATGCTGACGCTGGGCAAGCGCGACCCCAATGCGCAGATTCCGGATCCGGGATATTTCGAATTCGGCGGGCAGAAATTCCACAACTCGGGGGGCGAAGCCTTCGGGTCGGTCGATCTGCACAAGGCCATTGTGGTGTCGGACGACACCTACTTCTTCTCGCTCGGCCCCATCATCGGCGTGGATCCGCTGCACGATTTCACCAAGCAGTTCGGCTTCGGGCAGCTCACGGGCATAGACCTGGACGGCGAAAAACGCGGCGTGCTGCCCTCCAAGGAATGGAAACGCAAGACCTTCAAGACCAAGGCGCAGCAGCAGTGGTATCCGGGCGAATCGGTTTCGCTCACGGTGGGGCAGGGCTACAACGCTTTTACGATGATGCAGCTGGCCCAGGCCGTGTCGACGCTGGCCGATAACGGCATCTACCGCCGTCCTCATCTGGTGCACGCCATACGCGATCCCATATCGGATAAGACCACGCAGGTGCCGTCGGTGGTCGATCACGTCATTCCCGTCAAGCAGCAGTACTTCGACATCGTGAAGTCGGCCATGGCCGACGTGCCGCGCATCGGCACCTCGCGCATGGCCTTCGTGGGCGCCAAATACCAATCGGCCGGCAAGACCGGCACGGCCCAGGTGTACAGCCTGCGCGGCGCGAAGGCTCGCGAAGTGGTGAAGAACCTGCGCGACCACGCCCTGTACATCGGCTTCGCGCCCGTGGATCATCCCCAGATCGCGGTCGCGGTCATCGTCGAGCACGGCACCTGGGGTGCGAGCGTCGCGGCGCCCATCGTGCGCAAGATGTTCGATTACTGGCTGGTCCAACGGCCAAAAGAGCAAGCCGCGGGAGAGCTGAAGAATCCCTCGCCCGTGCTCGATGCCGCGATTGCCGCCCAGGCGTCGCGCCGCCCGGCCTTCGAGGGCAGCGACAACGCGGCCCTGTTCGGCACGATTCTGCACCGGCAACCCGCGCCGCCGATCGACCCTGTTGCGCAGATATCCGCCGCGGCAAATCCCACCGCGCCCGCGCCCGTCGACCCCGTGCCGCCTGGCAGCGCGATCGGACCGGTCCCGGCGGCGCCTGCACGCACGCAGTCCACGCGAGGAAGTGCGCCATGAAACGATTGACAGCCTTGCTGCGGCACGTGATCACGGCGCTGGACTGGCCACTGATGTTCATCCTGATGCTGTGCGCCGCGCTGGGCCTGACGGTGATGTATTCCGCCGCGAGCGGAACCGCCGACGGGCACTTCTTCGGCCAGGCGCGCAATTTCCTGGTGGCGCTGGCGGCCATGTGGATCGTCGCCCTGATCCCGCCCAACCGGCTCATGCGCCTGGCGGTGCCGGCCTATGTGATGGGCATCGCGCTGCTGGTGGCCGTGCATTTCGGCGGCGTGACCAGCAAGGGCGCGACGCGCTGGCTGAACGTCGGCTTCACGCGCATCCAGCCGTCGGAAATGATGAAGATCGCCGCGCCGCTGATGCTGGCCTGGTATTTCCACCGCCACGAAGGCGCGGTGCGCGTGCGCGATTTCCTGGCGGCGGGCCTGCTGCTGGCGCTGCCGTGCGGCCTGATCATGATGCAGCCTGACCTGGGCACGGCCCTGCTGGTGTTCGGCGCAGGCTTTTTCGTGATCTATTTTGCCGGTTTGTCGTTCAAGCTGTTGATCCCGGTCGTGCTGGCCTGCGCGATCG
>CALGFL010000475.1 GCA_937881145.1 uncultured Bordetella sp. | reverse complement strand
GGGCACGGACGTGTCCGGCCGGGAGTCCGACGGCCCCGGCCGCTTTTTCCGCGCTGGCGGTAGCAGCCGCACGGTACGGGTGGTCCGTCAGCAGCAATCAGTCTCGGCGAGCGGCCGCGGTCCCGCGGCATTTAAATCGCAAGAATCGGAGTTTCAGACACCGCAAGGATGTCTATCCTGTTGCTCATGCCGCCGGGCGTTTTCGGCGATCTCTTCCGATACGATTTTCGAGGAGCTTGCACATGGGCAAGGACAACAAGGCCATCACCGACCGCTGGTTCATTGAATTCCGGAGCAGGCTCGCCGAGCGATTCCCCGAGATGATGCTGCTCGCGCTGCTGCAATGAAGGCCTCGGCAAGCCGCCACGGCGTCATGACACTTGCGGCATACGACTGGGCGCAGATCGGGCGTTCGCTCGATATGTACGGCAATGTGGTGCTGCCCGGCTTCCTGGCTGCGCGGCAATGCGATGAGCTCGCCGCGCTCTATCCGCGGGAGTCGGGCTTTCGCTCGCGTATCGTCATGGCTCGCCATGGATTCGGGCGCGGTGAATACAAGTACTTTGCCTACCCCTTGCCGCCACTGCTCGACGGCCTGCGCCATATGCTGTACCAGCGGCTCGCGCCGATCGCCAATCGCTGGAACTCGCAGCTGGGCATCGGCACGCAGTATCCGCCGGAGCTCGGTGCTTTCCTGCAGCAGTGCCACGAGGCCGGCCAGAGGCGGCCCACGCCGCTGATTCTTCAGTACGGCGAGGGCGACTACAACTGCCTGCACCAGGACCTCTACGGCGAGTGCGTCTTTCCGCTGCAGGCGGTGATTCTGCTGTCGGAGCCCGGCAGGGATTTCACCGGCGGCGAATTCGTCATGACGGCGCTTTCCTCGCAGGGCCAGCGCGCGGACGTGGTTGCGCTGCGCCAGGGGGACGCGGTGGTGTTCGCCGTCAATCAACGGCCGGCGCCGGCGCGGCGCGGCCTGCGCAAGGTGGCCATGCGGCACGGCGTCTGCCGCATCCGCAGCGGCAAGCGCCACACCGTGGGCCTCATTTTTCATGACGCGACGTGACTGATGCGTACATCGAGCGCCTGAATTGGGCGGATATCGCCGATCAGCTGGATATCGAGGGCCATGCCCTGCTGCCCGGCCTGTTGGGTACGGATGCCATGCGCGATTTGACGCGCCAGACCGAGATCATGGGCGCCACGCATCGCGTGGCGCTGGCATCGAGCGATACAGGGCGCGGCGAGCTGTTCTACTTTGCCGCCGATCTGCCGGCGCCGCTGCAGGCGTGGCGCGCGGATTTCTATCGGCATCTGGCCGTCGTGGCCAATGGCTGGAACGAAGCGTTGGGGATCGATCATCGCTATCCGAGTGGCCTGGACGACTTTCTCCGGCGCAACCGGGAGGCGGGCCAGACACGGGGACAATCTCATCTGAGCCGGCTGGGCCTGGACGACTATCTGCCGCTGCATCGGCGCAATGCCGGCGAACAGGTGTTTCCCTTGCAGATTGTTGCGCTGCTGTCCGAGCCGGGGGAAGATTTTCAAGGCGGCGAATTCGTGATGACGGAGCAGCGTCCGCGCATGCAATCGCGTCCGATGGTGCTGCCGCTCGCGCGGGGCGATGCGGCGATCATCGGCACGGCCGAGCGCCCGTTCAAGGGGGGCAGGGGCCATTACCGGGTCAATCTCAGGCACGCGGTCAGCCGCGTGTGCAGCGGGGAGCGGATAGGCCTGGAGTTGATCTTCCACCAGGCCCGGTGAGTCGTGCGCAGCCCGTTGGAATCGGCGCGTCCGCCAGCCGGCGCTGGCCATTCGTCTTATGCGTCTTGCACGGTATCGGTGGATTGGGCCGCGGGCGGCATGAGCGCGGGATTTACGCGCGCTTTTGATTGAGCCAGGAAGCGTCCAAGCCGAACGTCTGGCCGAACTCCCAGGCCGGCATGGGCTTGCCCAGGAGATAGCCCTGCCCCTGGCCGCAGCCGAGCCGGCGCAGATTGTCGAGCTGTTCCTGTGTTTCGACCCCTTCGGCTATGGTCTGCAGGTCGAAACTGCGCGCCATGTCGATGATCGCGCGCACGACCGATGCATCCTGGTCGGACTGCACCATGCCCATGACGAACGAGCGGTCGATCTTGATGCGGCTGAGCGGATAGCGCTTGAGCAGGCTCAGCGACGCGTAGCCAGTGCCGAAGTCGTCGAAGGCGATGCCGATGCCCAGTCCGCGCAGGCGCTGCAGCGATGCCAGCACCACATCGTCGTCGAGAACGATGTTCTCGGTCACCTCGAGCTCGAGGGCTTGCGGCGGCAGGCCGTGCCGCCTGAGCACGGCCAGAATGGTCTCGTCGATATGGCCGACGCGGAATTGCGCGCTGAAGAGGTTGACGCCTATCTGGAATTGCGGCGCTGCGCTGCGACGCCAGAGCGCGGCCTGCGCGCAGGCTTCCTCGAGAATCCACGCGCCGACCGTCGGCGCCAGCGGGCCGCATTCGAGCGAGGGCAGGAACGTGGCCGGCGACAGGAGCCCGCGCCGCGGGTGCCGCCAGCGGATCAGCGCCTCGGCGCCGATGAGTTCGTTCGTGGCGAGATCGACCTGCGGTTGGTAGAACAGGATGAACTCGCCGTCGTTGACGGCACGCTGCAATTCCATGCTGTACAGCCGGCGCGTCACCACTTCCATGCGCAAGGCCATGGCGAACATGAAGGTCTGGCCGCGCCCGGACCGCTTCGCCTTGATGAGGGCCAGGTCCGCGTCGCCGATCAGTTCCAGCGCTTCCTGCGCGTGCCGCGGCGCGAGGGCGACGCCGCAGCACGCCGTAATGTGCATCACATCGAGACCATCGGCAACGACGGGTCTGGCAATGGCTTGCGCCGCGGCCTGGGCAATGCGCCGCGCCTCGTCGACATCCGTCACGCCGGGCAGCAGCAGCGCGAACTCGTCCGCTCCCATGCGCGCCACCGTGTCTTGCGGCTGCACGAGCTGCAGCAGGCGCTGGGCGACTTCGCGCAGCACGGTGTCGCCCGCCGGGTGCCCCAGCGTGTCGTTGATGTCCTTGAATCCGTCGAGATCGACCATGATCACGGCGGCAGGGCGTGCGTCGACCACCGCGGCCTGGGCGCGGCGGTAAAAGTGGGTGCGGTTGGCGACGCCGGTGAGGACGTCCGTATTGGCAAGCTGGCGCAGCAATTCTTTTTCGTGGCGCAGCGCGGACAGATCCTGAAAATGCGCATTGAAGATCAGCCTGCCTTCCTCGCGCCAACAGAACAGCGAGAAACCCAGCGGGAACTCGGTCCCGTCGCGCCGCAGTCCGCGCACTTCCGACGGCACCGGTATGCCCTCGAGGGAGCCGGCCGCCGCCGCCAGCGCGATCAATTCGCGCTGGGCGTTGCGGCCGCGCTCGGGCGCGAGCATCTCCAACGGGCGTCCCGGGCCCTCGGCGAGATCGTATCCATACAAGGCGGCCGCGCTTTCGTTCCAGTCGAGGATGATGCCACGCGAATCGAAGCGGATCATGGCGGTAGGGGCCTGCCACTCGGGGTCGTGGGCAGGGACGGCAACCCTCTCGGAGGACAATTCGATGCGGCGCAATTCCAGCCGGTCGGTTGCCATGCTGGCGAGCTCGCGCAGGCGCTGCGCGTCTTGCGCCGAGAAATCGGGGTTGGGCTTGGTGTCTATCACGCACAACGCCCCGAGCGGGTAGCCTTGCGCGGACAGTATCGGAACACCTGCATAAAACCGCACGTGGGTCGGCCCCGAGACGAGCGGATTGTCATGAAAGCGCGCATCGAGCGTCGCGTCGGGCACGATCATCACCTTGTCCTGCAGGATCGCATGCGCGCAGAACGATGCATCGCGGCTCATGTCGACGTCGGCGCCATCGAAGCCTGTCGCCGCCGCAAAGAAGACATGGTCGCTGCCGATCATGTTGACCGCGGCGACCGGCATGCCGAACATGCGCGCGGCGATGCGAACGACGGGATCGAGACTGGGCAAGGGCGCGTTCTTGCCCAGCTCGTATTCGGACAGGGCTGCAAGTCTTTCCGTTTCCACCGGTGACGCAGGGGGGCACTTCACGGACCGTCTCCTTTCCTGACCCGCGCCTTGTCGGAATGGAGTGATGTCATCCCGCAAAGGCGCGGCCTCAGATCGGTATCCACGCGTTTCGCGTCTGGGGCGCTACAGACGCTTACCAATTTTCGATCATACAAAAAGATCAGGAGCTGTCCAGTGTTTTCTCGTAAAAATAGGCTCAGATCGCGCCACTTGCCTTGTCTTCGATGAGTTTTACAAGCGTGTGCAACAACCGGTTCGTGGGGGTCGCCACGCCGAGCGCCTCGCCGCGTTTGACGACGAGGCCGTTAAGGTGGTCGATTTCGCTGCGCTTGCCGCGTGCCACGTCCTGAGCCGTGGAGGAGTATTGGCCCGGCATGGATTCGGCGATGCGGTGCACGGCCTGTCCGACATCCTGCGGCAGGATCACGCCTTCGGCCTGGGCGACGGCGATGCATTCGGCCACCACGTCGCGCATGCAGTCGCGCACGCCGGCGCCGGCCACGAGGCGGCCGTAAGGCAGTTGCGAGATGGCCGAAAGCGCGTTGTAGGCGCAGTTGATGATCAGCTTGGCCCAGAGCGCGCCGCGCACGTTGGCCGATACCTCGGTGGGCACGCCCGCCGCGGCGAGCGCGCGCGCCACGGCCTCGCTTTGCGAAGAAGGCTCGATGACGAGCTCGCCCCGGCCGTGATGACGCACGTGGCCCGGCCCCGCCATTTCGGTCGCCACATACACCACGGCCGCCGCGACTTCCTGCGCGATCGCGCCGCGCAGGCGCTCGGCGTTGTCCACGCCGTTCTGCAGCGCCAGCACGAGCGCGTCGGCGGCCAGGTGCGGCCCGATGGATGCGCCTGCGCTTTCGGTATCGGGCGACTTCACGCAGAACAGCACGAGCTGCGCGCCGGCGACCGCGGCCGGATCGACGCTGGCCCGGATGCGCGGGGGGCCGATGCGTTCGTCGAACTGCCGCGTTTGCAGGCGCAGGCCATCGCGCTCGACGGCCTGCACGTGCTGGGCGCGGCCGATCAGCACGACTTCGTGTCCCGCGCGCGCCAGCATGGCGCCGTAGTAGCATCCCACCGCTCCCGCGCCCATGACTGCGACTTTCATATCGGACTCCTCTTGCCTGGTTGTAAAACGCACCGGAAGTGTGATGAAGATTTTCCTCATCGACAATGATCTTGAAATACTAAACCGCCGGGCCTTCGCGCGGCTCTTCGCGGATCGCCAACGCGATCGAGCTGCCTACGATCAGCATGATCCCGACCATCGGAACGACGCTGAGCGTCTCTCCCCAGATTACGTAGCCCAAGAGTGCCGCCCATAGGATGCTGGTATAGGTGTAGGGCGCAAGAGCCGCGGCGTTTGCCCGCCGTACGGCAACGGTGAAAAGAAGTTGGCCTGCGGTCGCGAAAGCGGCAAGCAAGGCCATGATCGTCAAGTCCTCGATCGTCGGGATCCGCCAGGCAAAGAACAGGGAAGCCCCGGTCACCGCGGTGCCGACAACCGTGAAAAACAATACGGTTATGCCGGAGTCGTCGCCGGGTTTGATGCGTCGTATCTGTATCATCGAGAGCGCGCCGAATACCGCGCTTGATATCAGGAAGGCCGGCCCGATCCAGTTCGACAATGCACCCTGCGGACGAATAACGAGCAGAACGCCGATGAAGCCGAGCAACGCCGACATCGCATTGCGCAGGAACAGCCGTTCCCCAAGCAGAACGGGAGCAAGAACGATGACGAAAAGGGCTTCCGAATAAACGATTGCCACCGCCTCGCTCAAGGGCAGGTAGGGAAGGCCCGCGAAGAAAAAAGCCGAGGCTCCGATGAGCGTCATGGCGCGGATCGTCTGCCCCCGGAGGTCCAGGTTGCGAATGCGGGCGCCTATGGCGCGCCCGCACAGGCACACGGCGAGCGCCGGCACAATTCCAAACAGCATGCGAAAGAAAGTGACTTCGTTTGCCGGATAGCGAAGAGTCACGGCCTTGCCAAGAGCGTCAACGACGGCGAAGCAAAACATGGAAACCAGTATCAGCGCGATACTTTGGTACCGGGTCGATCGATTGGCAATTACGGAGTCAGGACGCATACTGGGCATTACTGGGCCGCGACGAATAATGCGCATCAATGTACCCCACTGAAATGCCGTCGCGGATGTCCCGCCCCGGCGAAAAAAGCGGGAAAAGAAAATGAACGGCACCCGCATCGACATCAGGCATTACTCCGGCGAGATCGAACGGCATCGGCATGACTACCATCAGGTCATCATGCCGTATCGAGGCATGCTCGAGATCGAAGTAGGGCGCGAGGCGGGGCGGGTCGGCGGGAGCATCGGCGCGTTCGTCCCGGCCGGCTGCCAGCATGCGTTTCTCGCCAGGCAGGCCAATGCCTTCATCGTGCTCGATGTGCCGACAGATGGGGGGATGCCGGCCCTGGACCATGCTGAAGTGCCGGTTTTCTTCGCCGTCGATCCAGGCGTCCACGGCCTGCTCGACTCTATGCACGCTCTGGCCCCCCGTACGCTGCTCGCGCCGGCGTATCAACAAGCGTGGTCGACCCTGCTACTGGGCAGTCTCGCCGGCCACGGCCGCCACGTGGACGAAGCCGAGCTGGTGGTACGGCGCGCTACCGCGTTCATGAAGCGCAGATTGGCCGATTCGATTCGCGTCGCAG
>CALGFL010000474.1 GCA_937881145.1 uncultured Bordetella sp. | reverse complement strand
CTCGCGACCTCAACCTTGGCAAGGTTGCGCTCTACCAACTGAGCTATTCCCGCGTATTACTGCCCGCCTATTACTGCTGGTGCTTCTTTACCGTACCTCTGCTTCGCCCCACGCATCGCGTATCATGAGCGAAGACAAAGACTATAGCAATGATTCGCTCATGATGTCAAACATGCCTGCTGCAGGGCCTCAAGCCGCTGAACTTGTGCCTCAGGTCTGCAGCCTCACCGCGTGCAATACGCTGGGCCTGGCTTCCCGGGCCGCGGCATGCATCGCGCTCGAGCATGCCGGGCAGCTCGATTCCCTGTCGGACCTGGCCCGGCGCCATGCTTGTCTGCTGATCCTGGGCGGGGGCAGCAATATGGTGCTGCCCCCGCAGGTGCCGGGCCTGGTGGCGCGCGTGGCCTTGCGCGGCTTGCGCCTGGTCGAAGAACGCGCCGATGCCTGGATCGTCGAAGCCGCGGCGGGCGAGACCTGGCACGAGGTGGTGTCGGCGTGCATCGCCCAGGGCTGGGACGGCCTGGAAAACCTCGCACTGATCCCCGGCACCGTGGGGGCGGCGCCGGTGCAGAACATCGGCGCCTACGGCGTGGAGCTGGCCGATCGGTTCGACAGCCTGCAGGCCTGGAATATCGCCGAGCGCCGCATGGTGCGCATGACCGCGGCCGATTGCCGGTTCGCCTATCGCGACAGCGTGTTCAAGCACGCGCGTGCGGGCCAATGGCTGATCGTTTCCGTGCGCCTGGCCTTGCCGCGCCCCTGGCGGCCCGTGCTGGGCTATCCCGATCTGCAGCGCGATGCCGCGCTGTCGGTCGGTGGCCCGCCCACTGCCCGCGCCGTGTTCGATGCGGTCTGCCGCATCCGCCGTGCCAAGCTGCCCGACCCGGCCGTAATCGGCAATGCCGGCAGTTTCTTCAAGAATCCGCTGGTCGATGCCCGGGTGCGCGATGAACTGCTGGCGCGCTTTCCGGATCTGGTGTCGTATGCGCAGCCCGATGGCCGCTACAAGCTGGCGGCGGGCTGGCTGATCGATCAATGCGGGTGGAAGGGCAGGTCGCTGGGGCCTGCCGGCGTTCACGACCGCCAGGCCCTGGTGCTGGTGAACCGGGGCGGCGCGAAGGCCGACGATGTCATGGCGCTGGCGTCGGCCATACAGCGGGACGTGATGGCGCGCTACGACGTGGCGCTGGAACCCGAGCCCGTGGTGGTGCGGGCCTGAAGCTTTTAGTTCAGCACGTCCTGCATGCTGTACAGCCCGGTCTGCCTGTTTGCCAGGAAGCGCGCGGCGCGCAGCGAACCCTGCGCATAGGTTGCGCGGCTGCTGGAACGATGCGTGATTTCGATGCGTTCGCCGGTGCCGCAGAAATGCACGGTGTGCTCGCCCACGATGTCGCCCCCGCGCACCGAGGAAAAACCGATCCTGCCGGTTTCGCGCACGCCTGGTTCGCCGGGACGCGCCCAGGTTGCGACTTCGGGCAGGGTCTTGCCCCAAGCCTTGGCCACGGTTTCGCCCATGATGAGTGCCGTGCCCGAGGGCGCGTCGACTTTGTTGCGGTGGTGGGCTTCGAACACTTCGACGTCATAGCCTGAATCGAGCAGGCGGGCCGCCAGGTCCAGCAGCTTGAGCGTGGCATTGACGCCCACGCTCATATTGGGCGCGAAAACGATGGCCGTCTGATTGGAGGCCGCCTCGATGGCGGCATGGCCGGCCGCATCGAAACCCGTGGTGCCCAGCACGACTTTGACACCATGGCGGGCGCAGGCTTGCAGATGCGCGAGCGAGGGCTCCGGGCGGGTGAAATCGATCAGGCAGTCGGCCTGGGCCAGTGCGTCGGGGTCGTCGGTGAGAAGCACGCCCGTTGTGCGGCCCAGGAAGGCGCCGGCGTCCTGCCCCAGGGCGGACGAACCCTTGCGGTCCAGCGCCACGGCCAGCTGCATGTCCGAGGATTCGAGGACGGCTTCGATCAGCATGCGGCCCATGCGGCCGCGCGCGCCGGCAATGGCGATACGCATAGAGGTTCCGGGAAAAACTTATTCGAGGGGAGCCGACACGGTGCCGTTGCCGCGGCCGGACTGGCCGGGGCGGGGCGGTTCGTTGGCGTAATCCTTGGCGCGCTGAACGGCCTCGTCAGCCTGTTTCTTGTTGAGCTGGAAGGGTTGCTTGTCGGGCTGTTTGTCGCCTTCCCAGCGATCCAGGACGCCGTCCTTGAACCAGACGGTGAATTTGCGCTCTTCCGGGGCGCCGCTGCCGGGCTTGTAGTAGTAGACGTAGTCCCACCTGTCGGCGTGCAGCACGTCGGTCAGCGTGGGGCTGCCCAGCACGAAGCGCACCTGGTCGCGGGTCATGCCCTGCTTGAGCTGGGCGACCTGTTCATGCGTCACCCAGTTGCCCTGCTGGACGCTGGGCCGATAAGGGAAGCCCCATTTGTCCGAACTGCAGCCGGCCAAAGCAAGCGCCAGCGAGAAGGCGACCAGACCGGCGCGGGCATAGCGCAGCGCGCGGCCGCGGGCCGGCGAGGCGATGTTGGCGGGAGAGCAATACTGGCGAGCATTCATGAACGCTGGCGACCCTGTAAAGAAGTGATGGTGGAACAGGCAAAACCGTTATCATAAAGGTTTAAGCGAGATATCTGCACCCGGAGCCTCTTGACCGGACGCAGCATGCCTCGCGGGCCGACGCGGGTGATCACGAAATGAGCGACCAGAGCGACTTGAAGAACATGGGCCTGAAGGCCACTTTCCCGCGTCTGAAGATCCTGGATATTTTCCGCAAATCGGATCAAAGGCACCTGAGCGCCGAGGACGTCTATCGCGCGCTCATCGGCGAGAGCGTCGAAATCGGCCTGGCCACGGTCTATCGCGTGCTGACGCAGTTCGAGCAGGCCGGGATCCTGTCGCGTAGCCAGTTCGACACCGGCAAGGCCGTGTTCGAACTGAACGACGGCGACCACCACGATCACATGATCTGCACCAACTGCGGCTCGGTGACCGAGTTCACCGATACCGACATCGAAAAGCGCCAGCACAAGGTCGCCAAGGACCACGGCTTCATCCTGGAAAGCCACGCCATGGTGCTTTACGGCATTTGCAGCAACTGCCAGAAGCGCCGCTGATCAAGAGCTCTGGTTTTCGGGGCTGAAGAACTCAAGCCTCGATGCCGAGCATCTCCCTGGCATGGTTGCGCGTGGTCTCGGTGATCTTGATGCCGCCCAGCATGCGCGCCAGTTCCTCGACACGCGATTGCGGCGTCAGCAGTTCGATGCCAGAGCGCGTCTTGCCGCGGCTTTCCGTCTTGCTGACCTGATAGTGCGCGTTGCCGCAGGCGGCCACCTGGGGCAGGTGCGTCACGCACAGCACCTGATGGCGCTCGCCCAGTTCGCGCAGCAGTTTGCCCACGACCTCCGCCACCGCGCCGCCCACGCCGCTGTCCACTTCGTCGAAGATCAGCGTGGGGACGCGCGCCGCCCGGCTCGCCATGACCGACAGCGCCAGGGAGATGCGCGACAGTTCGCCGCCCGAGGCCACTTTGGCCAGCGGCCGCGGCGTGGCGCCGGCATGGCCGGCCACGCGGAATTCGACGGTTTCGCTGCCTAGCGCCGACGGGGCGCCTTCGAGCAGGGCAACTTCGAAAGCGCCTCCCTTCATGGATAGCGTCTGCATGGCCTGGCTGACCTGCTTGCCCAGGTCTTTGGCCACTTTGCGGCGCGCGGCCGACAGCGCATCGGCCGCTTCGGCGTATTGGGCCCGAGCGGCTTCGACCAGCTTGCGCAGCGCGTCGATATCGGCCGCGGCCTGCATTTCGGCCAGGCGGCCGTGCAGATCGTCGCGCAGCGCGGGCAGGTCGCCGGGCTCGACCCTGAATTTGCGGGAAAGCTCGAAAGCGGCGCCCATGCGCGCTTCGACTTCGGCCAGGCGTTGCGGATCGAGCTCGACCCGATCGACATAGCTGTTCATGTCGGACACGGCTTCGTCGATGGCGATGGCGGCCGACTCGAGCGCTTCGCCCAGGCTCTTGAGGCTGGGATCGTGGCGCAGCATCTGCTGGATCTGGTGCATGGCCAGGCCGACGCGCTGCCGGGCCGAGCCTTCGTCGCCGTCCAGCGCGTCGAGGATCTGCGTAGCGCCTTCGCGCAGCGACTGGGCGTGGGCCAGGCGGGCCTGCTCGGTCTGCAGCGTGTCCCATTCGCCCGGCGCCAGATTGAGGTTGTCGAGCTGGTCGGCCTGCCATTGCAGGCGCTCGCGTTCGGCGGCCAGGGCGCCGGCATCGTGTTCGGCGGCATCGAGCTGTCTGGCGAGGCCGCGCCAGTGCTTCCAGGCCTGCGCCACGGACTGGCGCAGCGCGGCGTGTCCGCCGTGGGCATCGAGCAGATCGCGCTGGGCATCGGGCCGCATCAGGCTTTGATGGGCGTGCTGGCCGTGGATGTCGACCAGGTTCTCGCCCAGCTCGCGCAGCAGCGCCACCGTGACCGGGTTGCCGTTGAGATAGGCGCGGCTGCGGCCCTGGGCGTCGACGACGCGGCGCAGGGCCAGTTCCGGTCCGGCGTCGAGTTCGCGTTCAGCCAGCCAGCCCGCGAGCGCCTCGGGCGTGTCGAACAGTGCGGTGATGTCGGCGCGTTCGGCGCCTTCGCGCAGTACGCTGGCGTCGCCGCGCTCGCCCAGCGCCAGCGCCAGGGCGTCGATGAGAATGGATTTGCCGGCGCCGGTTTCGCCTGAGAAGACGGTGAAGCCCGCGTCGAAATGGATCTCGGCCTGTTCGACGATGACGAAATCGCGGATATGCAGCGTGCGCAGCATGGTGATGGTTACCCGGCCTTGGCGTTGGGCTCGCCGTTCTGCGGCATCAGATTCCAGTTCAGCTTGCGGCGCAAGGTGGAGTAATAGCTGTAGCCCTGGGGGTGGACGAAGCGGATATTCCACGGCGCGCGCTGCACCTGAATGCAATCGCCCAGTTGCAGATCGGACCAGGATTGCATGTCGAAGTGCACGTTGGCGCCCGTCTGGCCGCGGCCGACGCCGGTGAGCGTGAGCTTGAGCGTGCCGTCGCCGGGAATGATGATGGGGCGGTTGGACAGGGTTTGCGGGGCCACGGGCACCAGGGCCACGGCGTCCAGGCCGGGATGCAGCAGCGGGCCGCCGGCCGAGAGGGAATAGGCGCTTGAGCCGGTGGGCGTGGTGATGATGAGGCCGTCGGCGCGTTGGGAATACATGAAGATGTCGTTGTGCTCGACGTGCACTTCGATCATGCCGCCGCGGCCGGCGCGGTTGATGACCACGTCGTTCAGGGCCGTGGCGGAGAACATCTTCTGGCTGCCGCGCCAGATGCTGCCGGTGAGTAGCATGCGCTCTTCGATGCGGTAGTTGCCGTGCAGCATCTGGGCCAGCGCGGTGTGCGCTTCGGGCAGGGCGATGTCGGTGATGAAGCCCAGGTGGCCGTGGTTGATGCCCACGATGGGCGCACTGTAGGGCGCCAGGTGCCGGGCCACGCCCAGCACGGTGCCGTCGCCGCCCATGACCACGGCCAGCGAGGCCGTCCTGCCGATTTCTTCGAGGCTGGCCAGCGGGTATTCGCCCACCTGGGTGTTGCGGGCCGTTTCGGTTTCGATCAGCACTTTGCGGCCCGCCTGGGTCAGCATCGACGCCAGCGCGCGCAACGGGCCGTCCAGGCCGCTGTCCTGGTACCTGCCGATCAGGGCGATGGTGGGAAAGTGCATCGTGTTCCGAGCCTTTTATTATTCCGTCGATGATGCCGATGAGGCGATTATAGGGGCGCGGTCCGAGGCGCAAAGGGATAAAAAAGACCGCCGTCGGCAAACATTCCCTAAAATAGAGATATGGATGATCGCGCAAGCGCACTGCTGAAAGCTCTTATCGAACGCTACATTGCCGACGGGCAACCGGTGGGCTCGCGCACGCTCTCCAAGGTGTTCGACCTGTCGCCGGCCACGATTCGCAATGTCATGGCCGACCTCGAAGACCAGGGGCTGATCCACAGCCCGCACACGTCGGCCGGCCGCGTCCCCACGCCCAGGGGCTACCGCATGTTCGTCGACACCTTGCTGGCCGTGCGCGCCTATCAGCACGAACCCGGCTACGGGCAGGGCGTGGCCGACATGCTGCCCATGTCCGAGCCGGCCCGGGCGGTCAACGCGGCCGCGGCGCTGCTGTCCAACCTGACGCAGTTCGCCGGGGTGGTGCTCACGCCCAAGCGTTCGCAGGTGTTTCGCCAGATCGAATTCATACGCCTTTCCGACCGGCGGGTGCTGCTCATCATCGTCACGCCCGACGGCGACGTGCAGAACCGCATCCTGGCCATGCAGCGCGATTACAGCGAGGCCGACCTGATCGAGGCGGGCAACTTCTTCAACATGCATTTCTCGGGCAAGTCCTTCAACATGGTACGGCGCACCCTGTCGACCGAGCTGGCCCAGTTGCGCGAAGACATTTCCAAGCTCATGGAGGCCGCCGTCGAGGCCGGCGCCGAGGCGGCCGACGACGGCGACGCCATGGTGATCTCGGGCGAGCGCAAGCTGCTCGAAGTGACCGACATCGCCTCCGACATGGACCGCCTGCGCAAGATGTTCTCGCTGTTCGAGAAAAAGACCGATCTGCTGCAGCTTTTGGACATGTCCAGCCGCGCACAGGGCGTGCAGATCTACATCGGCGGCGATTCGCAGCTCATTCCCGTGGAAGACGTCTCCATCGTCACCGCGCCTTATGGGGTGGACGGCAAGGTGGTGGGCACGCTGGGCGTGATCGGGCCCACGCGCATGGCCTATGAGCGGGTGATACCCATCGTCGACATCACGGCCCGCCTGCTGTCGAACGCCCTCAGCCAAAACCAGTAGCCGCCATGGACATCGACGCACAATCTCATCGGACCGCGAGCGGCTGCACGGGGGTGCTGCTCGTCAATCTGGGCACGCCCGAAGCGCCGACGGCGCAGGCCATCCGCGACTACCTCGCCGAATTTCTTTCCGACCGGTACGTGGTCGGGTTGCCGCGCCTGCTGTGGCTGCCCATTTTGTATGGCGCGGTGCTGCGCAACCGGCCCGCCCGGCTGGTGCCGCGCTATGCCGGCATCTGGATGGACGAGGGCTCGCCCTTGCTGGTCTACAGCCGCCGCCAAGCCGCGGGTCTGGCGCAGCGCCTGGCTGCCCGGGGCCTGGACGTCGAGGTGGCGCTGGCCATGCGCTATGGCCGGCCTTCCATCGAGCAGGCCCTGGCGCAGCTCAAGGCCCGCGGTTGCGAGCGCATCCTGACCGTGCCGATGTATCCGCAGTACACCGCCAGCACCACGACCACGGCGGTCGAGGCCGTGACGGCCCAGGCCGAGCGCATGGGGCTGGCAGGCCGGTTGAACTTCGTCGGCCCTTTTTACGATCAGCCCGGCTACCTGGATGCCCAGGCGGGCCTGATCTCGCGCTATTGGCAGGAACACGGCCGGCCCGACAAGCTGCTGATGAGTTTTCACGGCCTGCCGCGCCGGGTGGTCGATCGCGGCGACCCCTATTACCGCCACTGCCTGGAAACGGCCGACCTGCTGCGCCGGCGCCTGGACCTGGCCGAGAACCAGGTCGAGGTTTCGTTCCAGAGCCGCTTCGGCGCGGGCCGCTGGCTGGAGCCCTACACCCTGCCGCGGCTGCAGGCACTGCCGGGCGAGGGCGTGGCGGCCCTGGACGTCGTCTGTCCCGGTTTCGTGGCCGACTGCCTGGAAACGCTCGAAGAGATAAACCAGCTTGGCCGGGAGGCTTTTCTCGCGGCCGGGGGACGGCAATTCCGCTACATTCCCACGCTCAACGACGATCCGGCCTGGCTGGAAGGGCTGGCGGGACTGGTGGAAGAGGGTCTGCGGACCTCTTGAAATCCGGCAAGCGATCCCCACATCTACAAAATAGGTATTCGTAACAATTCCGGAGAATCGCCCATGACGGCACCCCAAGAGCCGATCGAACCCACCCTTGGCCCCCTGCCCGAGGACGACCTGCAAACCGAGCTGAACACCCTGCGCGCCGAGCTGGAATCGGTCCAGGCCGCGTTACAGAACCAGCAGGAGCAGGTGCTGCGCGCCATGGCCGAAGCCGAGAACGTGCGCCGCCGCGCCCAGGAAGACGTGAGCAAGGCCCGCAAGTTCAGCATCGAGTCTTTTGCGGAAAGCATGGTCCCGGTCAAGGACAGCCTCGAGGCCGCCCTGGCCCAGGCCGACCAGACGGTCGAAACCCTGCGCGAAGGCGTCGAAATGACCCTCAAGCAGCTGGCCAATGCCTTCGAGCGCAACCTGCTCAAGGAAATCGCGCCGGCCCAGGGCGACAAGTTCGACCCGCACCAGCATCAAGCCATTTCCTCGGTGCCCGCCGAGCAGCCCGCCAATACCGTGGTCCAGGTGCTGCAAAAGGGCTATGCCATTGCCGACCGCACGCTGCGCCCCGCGCTGGTCACGGTTTCGGCCGGGCAGCAGTAAAGGAGAAGGGGCTGGGAAAAATCGATACACGAGCTGAGGACCCCGGAGCAATCCGAAG
>CALGFL010000473.1 GCA_937881145.1 uncultured Bordetella sp. | reverse complement strand
CAGTCGTGTTCGTACTTGCCCGTGACTGCGGAGTCGGGAATGCGGTCGGACAGCTCGAGGCGCGGCGCGGCATGCGGCTCGCGCGTGAGTTGTTCGCGCAGCATGGGCAGGTGTTTTTCGTAGATGTGCGCATCGCCGATGAAGTACGAGAACCAGCGCGGCTTGTAGCCGGTGAGCCGGCCGACCAGATGCAGCAGGGCCGCGCCTTCGGCGAGGTTGAAGGGCGTGCCCAGGCCCACGTCGTTGCTGCGGATGTACAGGCACAGCGAGATCTCGCGCGTGCTGGCGTTGGGCAGGAACTGATAGAGCAGGTGGCAGGGCGGCAGCGCCATCTCTTCGAGCTGCGCCCAGTTCCAGCCGTGGAACAGAATGCGCCGGTCGCCCGGGCGTTCGATGATGGTGTCCAGGCACTGGCGCAGTTGATCGACGGCCTTGTACAGCAGCACATGCGCCTGGCCGTTCTCTTCGATGTCGGCCACCTTGGCGTAGCCGCGCGACAGCGCATCGGCGATCTGGCCGGCGCGCGCTGCGGGCAGCGATTTGTAGGCTGGCCACTGGCGCCATTGCACGCCGTAGACCGGGCCGAGGTCGTCGGGGCCTGCGCGGTAGGGGTTGGCCAGCCACTGCGCGTTTTCATTGGCGTTCTGGTCCCAGACCTTGCAGCCGAGCGCGCGGAAATCGGCCGCGCTGCGCGTGGCGCGCATGAAGCCCACCAGCTCGCCGATGGCCGATTTGAAAGCCAGCTTCTTGGTGGTGACGGCGGGAAAGCCTTGCTGCAGATCGAAGCGCAGCGCGGCGCCCGGCAGCGACAGGGTGCGCACGCCAGTGCGGTTTTCCTGCCAGCTGCCCTGGTCGATGATGGTGCGCACGAGGTCTAGGTACTGTTTCATCGGCGTGCGGTCAGGGAGCTTCGACGATATCGACGCTGAAGGTGAGTTCGGCGGTCTTTTCCAGCATGGCCGAGGCCGAGCAGTATTTTTCGTGCGACAGCGCCACGGCGCGTTCGACGGCTTCGCGCGGCAGGTTGCGGCCGGTGACGGTGAAGGTGAAGTGGATCTTGGTGAAGACCTTGGGGTCGGTGTCCGCGCGCTCGGCATCGAGCTTGACGCTGCAGCCGGTCACGACGTGGCGGCCGCGCTTGAGGATGAGCACGACGTCGTAGGCGGTGCAGCCGCCGGTGCCGACCAGGACCATCTCCATGGGGCGCGGCGCCAGATCATGGCCGCCGCCGTCGACGGCGCCGTCCATTACGGTGACGTGGCCCGAGCCGGTGCTGGCGGTAAAGAGCATGCCCGAGGGGCCGCCCCAATCGACGGTGCATTCCATTTTTGATCCTTTGGACAGTTCGAATTCTTCAGTCGCTGCGGCTGCCTTGCGCAATTGCGATGCTCGCGTTGTCTGCGGTTGAAGAATCGGCGATTCGAGAATAAATATTACCCTGGCGCGTAAAATGTCCCTTTTATGACCCTGCTGGAACATCGCCATGTCGTCCATGCCCCTGCCATTCGCTCGGATGCTCGCCAAGCTGCCCCGGCCGTCGCGGCCCGCGCTGCGGCCCGGCTTTGTCGACGGGTTGCTGGACGAAGCCGACCGCGCCTTGCGCGTGCTGTCGGGTGCTGCGTCGGCGGGCAGGCCGTATCCGGCCAGGGCCGAGGAGCCTGCCGGCCTGCTGTCCGACCGGGAAAAGCGCCATGCCGCCGGCTTGATGCGTGTCAATCACGTTGGCGAAGTCTGCGCCCAGGCGCTATACCGCGGGCAGGCCGTGGGCTGCCGTGACGCGGCGGCTCGTGCCCTGCTGCGCGAAGCGGCCGCCGAAGAAGTCGACCACCTGGCCTGGTGCGGTCGGCGCCTGAACGAACTGGGCAGCCGCCCCAGCTTGCTCAACCCCCTCTGGTACGCGGGCTCTTTCGCCCTGGGCATGCTGGCCAGCTACGCCGGCGTGCCGCGCAACCTGGGTTTCATGGCCGAAACCGAGCGCCAGGTCGAGGCGCATCTGGAAGGGCACTTGCAGACCCTGCCCGAACCGGACCAGCGCTCGCGCGAAGTGGTGCGGCGTATGAAAGACGATGAGTCCGGCCACCGCGACAGCGCGGAGCGCGCGGGCGGCGTGGCCCTGCCGCCCCTGGCTCGGGGTGCCATGCGCGCCATGTCCAAGGTCATGACGGGCACAGCGTATTGGATTTGACACATCTGGACTCAAAAAATCTTGCACCGCACCAATTTTTTGGGTATTATGGTTTCCACGGATGCCGAAACGCAGACGGCGAGGTTGAAAAGTAGGTCCAACCCCTTCTGCGGTGATCCCGAAGCTGGCCGGCAACACCCCAGCCCAGGTCGATCCCGACATGCCAAGGTTGTCTCCTCCACCCTCCTCCTTTGGTGGATTTAGCCCGAGATCTTTCGATCTCGGGCTTTTTTTTACCCCAAAATTATGTGGCCCCGTTTTTCGTGGGTCTCAGAGATGGCCCCGCCTGAAGCAGGGCCACCCCAAGAACCCAAGAGAAAACGAGGAAAGAAGGGACGCGGTCACGGCTGGCTCAGCAATCCGATCCAATGCCGAGTCGAAGCATCCTTCCAAGCCCCGGCCCCCCCATCGGCGGCATCCAGCTCGCCGATGATGCGCTTGGCCAGCACCTTGCCGAATTCCACGCCCCATTGGTCGAAGGTATTGATCCCCCAAAGCACGCCCTGCGTGAACACCTTGTGTTCGTACAACGCCAGCAGCGCGCCCAGCGTGCGGGCCGTGAGCCTGGGCAGCACGATCAGCGTCGAAGGCCGCCCGCCCGGATGCACGCGATGCCGCGCCAGCAGCGCGGCCTGGGCCGGATCGCTCTCGGTGCGCTGCGTTTCGCTCAAGGCCTCTTCGTAAGACTTGCCGGTGAGCAACGCCGCGCGCTGCGCCAGGCAGTTGGCCAGCAGAATGCGGTGATTGCGCCCGAACCCATGATCGGGTTCGCGGCAAGCGATGAAATCCACCGGGGTGCCCTGGGCATCCTGGTGCATCCACTGGAAAAACGTGTGCTGGCTGTCGGTGCCCGTCAGCCCCCACACGACGGGGCTGGTGGGCACGCCGGCGGGCGCGCCGTCGGCGGTGGTCGACTTGCCCAGCGATTCCATTTCCAGCTGCTGCGCCCACGGCACCAGGTAGGCCATGCGCGAGTCATAGGGCGCGATGGCCTGCGTGGCATAGCCCAGCACGCTGCGGTTGGCCACCGTGGCCAGCGCCATCTGCACCGGCGCGTTGGCCGCGATGGGCGCGGCAAGAAAGTGCTGGTCCATGGCCTCGGCGCCGGCCAGCAGTTCGTCGACCGCCTCGTTGCCCAGCGCCAGGGCGATGGGCAAATGAATGGCGGACCACAGCGAATAGCGGCCGCCCACCCAGTCCCAGAAGCGGAAGATGCGTTCGTCGGCTACGCCGAAATCGCGCGCGGCCCGCGGATTGGCCGTTACGGCCGCCATGTGGCTGAGCGGGTCGGCGATGCCGGCCTCGCGCAGCCAGTCGAGCGCGATCTGGGCATTGGCCAGCGATTCGGCGGTGGTGAACGTCTTGGAGGCCACGATCACCAGGGTCTGCGCCGGATCAAGATCGCCGAGCTGCTGCATGATGTCGTGCGCGTCGACGTTGGCCGCGAAGCGCACGACGCGATGCAGGCCCTTGTCGCCCAGTGCGCGCACGATCATGCGCGGGCCCCAGTCGCTGCCGCCTATGCCCAGGTGCAGCACGTGCTTCCAGGCGCCGCGCGCGTCGGCATCGGCCACGAACTGCCGCACGTGCCGGCGCTCGCCCAGCACCTGGTCGGCCACGGCGGCCGGCGGCTGCGCGGCGCGCAAGGCCGTGTGCCAGGCCGCGCGGTGCTCCGTCCAGTTGATGGGCTCGCCCGCGAAAAGGCCCGCGC
Source organism: uncultured Bordetella sp. (assembly GCA_937881145.1). Taxonomy (GTDB): domain Bacteria; phylum Pseudomonadota; class Gammaproteobacteria; order Burkholderiales; family Burkholderiaceae_B; genus Bordetella. The sequence goes on along the minus strand of CALGFL010000473.1, from coordinate 690 downwards.
GGGTTTTTTCGAAACCTTGCTGCGCCAGCAATGCGGCGCCGGCCTGGTCGAGCGCAGCGCTGTGGCGCTGCGTGGTCAGATCGACCTGCAGGCCGGCCGCCTCGATGATGCGCAGGGATGCGCCGTCGAGCGCTGTGCTGCGTGCCGCGGCGGCGAACTGCTGCCAGGCGGGGCTGGAAGGAAGGTCGGAAGACATGATGACGGTCAGAAGGGCAGCTTGGCTTGCGGCGCGAGCTTGAGCAGTTCGCGGCGGAATTCGTTTTGGATGCGGACGAGCGCCGCTTCGCTGTCGGCCTCGAAGCGCAGCACGATGACCGGCGTGGTGTTGGACGAACGCGCCAGGCCGAAGCCGTCGGCGTATTCGGCGCGCACGCCGTCGATGGTGACCACGCGCTCGGTGCCGGGGAAGTCGCCCTTGGCCTGCAGCTCGCCGATGACGGCGTGCGGCTGGCCTTCTTCCATCTCGATCTTCAGCTCGGGCGTGGAGATGGCTTGCGGCAGGTCTTCGAGTTCCTTGGAAGGGTTGGCGCTGCGCGAGACGATTTCCAGCAGGCGCGCGGCGGTGTAGATGCCGTCGTCGAACCCGAACCAGCGTTCCTTGAAGAAGATGTGGCCGCTCATTTCGCCGGCCAGGGGCGCGCCGGTTTCGGCCAGCTTGGCCTTGACCAGCGAGTGGCCCGTCATCCACAT
>CALGFL010000472.1 GCA_937881145.1 uncultured Bordetella sp. | reverse complement strand
CTGCGCAGAACGCCACCGGCAACTGGATCAAGGTCGTGCAGCGTGTGCCCGTGCGCGTGGCCATCGATCCGGCCGAACTGCAGCAGCATCCGCTGCGCGTGGGCCTGTCCATGGACGTCGAAGTCGACACCGCCGCCGACGGCGACGCGGCCAAGGCTGCCAAGAGCGAAGTCGCGCTGAGCACGCCGGTCTTTGACGAATCCCACGCCAAGGCCGACGCGCTGATCGACAACATCATCAAGGCCAATCTGCAATAAGGCCACTCGGGTCATAAAGCCATGAGCGACATCCAAGACAGCATCGCGGCAGCGCCGGCCGCACAGCCGGCCGGCAAACCCCCGGCGCCCAAGGTCTACCCCCCGCTGGAAGGCAGCAAGCGCCTGCTGGGCGCGATCGCGCTGTCCGCCGCGGTGTTCATGAACGTGCTCGATTCGTCGATCGCCAACGTGTCGATTCCGACGATCTCGGGCAACCTGGGCGTGAGCACCAGCCAGGGCACCTGGGTCATCACCTCCTTCGCGGTGGCCAACGCCATCACCGTGCCGCTGACGGGCTGGCTCACCCAGCGCTTTGGCCAGGTGCGGCTGTTCGTGATCTCCACCCTGCTCTTCGTGCTGACCTCCTGGCTGTGCGGCTTCTCGCCCACGTTCGAGGCGCTGGTGGCCTTCCGCGTGCTGCAAGGCGCCGTGGCCGGCCCCATGATTCCGCTGTCGCAGACGCTGATGCTGGGCAGCTTCCCCAGAGAAAAATCCGGCATGGCATTGGCCATCTGGGCCATGACCACACTGGTCGCGCCCGTGGCCGGACCACTGCTGGGCGGGTGGATCTCCGACAACTACACCTGGCCCTGGATCTTCTACGTCAACATCCCGGTGGGCCTGCTGGCCGCCTGGATCAGCTGGAGCATCTACAAAGACCGCGAATCGGTCACGCACAAGTTGCCCATCGACAAGATCGGCCTGGCCTTGCTGGTGGTGTGGGTGGGCACCCTGCAGGTCCTGCTGGACAAGGGCAACGAACTGGGATGGTTCCAGAATTCGACCATCGTCATCATGGCCGTCGTGGTGGCCGTGGCCTTCGTGTTCTTCCTCATCTGGGAACTGACCGACGCGCACCCGGTGATCGACCTGCGGCTGTTCAAGGTACGCAATTTCATCGTAGGCACGCTCTCGCTGTCGCTGGCCTACGGCGTGTTCTTCGGTACCAACGTCGTGCTGCCGCTGTGGCTGCAAAGCACCATGGGCTACACCGCCACCTACGCCGGCATGGTCAGCGCGCCCGTGGGCATCCTGGCCATCCTGCTCACGCCGGTGATCGGCAAGATGCTGACCCACGTCGATCCGCGCCGCATCGTCACGGTGGCCTTCCTCATCTTTGCCACCGTATCGTGGATGCGCGCCGGGTTCAATACCGAAACCGACGTGCGCACGCTGATCATCCCCACCTTCATCCAGGGCGCGGCCATGTCGGCTTTCTTCGTGCCGCTGACCATGATCACGCTGTCGCAGATCGAACCCTGGCGCATCCCCGCCGCCGCGGGCCTGTCGAACTTCGTGCGCCTGGTGGCCGCCGGCTTCGGCACGTCGATCACCACCACGCTATGGGACAACCGCGCCACGATGCACCATGCGCGGCTCACCGAGGTTGCCACGCCGGGGCAGCCGGCCTTCGACCATGCCATGACCCTGCTGCAGCACGACGGCTTGAGTCACACCCAATCGCTGGGCATGCTGGACAACCTGATCAACCTGCAGGCCTTCACCATGTCGGCGACCGACCTGTTCATGGCCACGGCCGTCATCTTCCTGCTGCTGACCGGGACGGTGTGGCTCTCTACGTATAAGCGCGCCCAGAGCAGCCGTGGCGGCGCGGCCGAGGCGGCGGCCGGCGCGCACTGAGATCGAGGCTCGGGGCCCCGGGACGATCAATAGCCGCGCTCGCGCACCACGACGCCCGTGATCGTCTCGCCGCGCATGATGGCGAGGATCTTGGTGCCGATCTGCTCGATCGTCTCGCGCCGCAAAGTGACGCCGGCCACGTGCGGCGTGATCCCGATGCGCGGATGCGTCCAGAAAGGATGCTCCGCCGGCAACGGCTCGACGCGAAACACGTCCAGCATGGCGCCGGCCATGTGCCCGCTGTCGAGCAGCGGCGGCAGATCTTCTTCGACCAGATGGGCGCCGCGGCCCAGATTGATCAGATGCGAGTCCGGCAATAGTTGCGACAGCGTTTCGCGGCACAGTATGTCTTCGGTGCCGGGCGTCAAGGGCAGCAGATTGACCAGCACTCGCGTGCGGGCCAGGAAGGCCGGCAGCGCATCGCGTCCGGCATAGGTCTGCACCCCTTCCAGCCTGCGGCCGCTGCGCGACCAGCCGGCCACCGGGTAATCCAGACCGGCCATCGCGCGGGCCACGCTGGTGCCCAGCACGCCCATGCCCATAATGCCTATCGGCCATTGCCGGCGATCGATTTCGGACAAGGGCTGCCAGCGCCGGGCCTTTTGCAAGGCTTCGTATTCGTTGAAATGCCGGCTGGCGCGCACGACGTAATGGGCCACGTATTCGGCCATTTGCGCGGCCATGCCCGCGTCTTCCAGGCGCACGATGAGCACGTCGTCCGGCAAATCCGGCAGGTTCAGCAGGGCATCGACGCCCGCGCCCAGGTTGAACACGACGCGCAGCTCGCGCTCGCGCGCGAACAGGGCGGCGGGCGGGCGCCATACCACGGCGACATCGGCGCCGCAGGCCGGGCCGTCGTCCTGCCACGGAAAAACCTCGGCGTGCGGCAGCGCCGCGGCCAGCAACTCGCACCAAGTCGCCTGTTCGATTGCTGACGTGGATGCGCAAATGATCTTCAAGCTGACACCTCTCTGACCCGTTGGAACTGGCGGCTAGTGGTCGATGATATACCCGTGCCGGAACAAGTCCAGTCCGCCCGCCTAAGCCGGTTCCCGGCAGGCTAAAATAATCGTTTTGCCGAATCAGAATCATCTAAGAGAAAAACTATGGCCGGACACAGTAAATGGGCCAATATCCAGCACCGCAAGGGTCGCCAGGACGCCAAGCGGGGCAAGCTCTGGACCAAGATCATCCGTGAAATCACCGTGGCCGCCCGCGCCGGCGGCCCCGATCCCGACAGCAACCCCCGCCTGCGCATGGCCTGGGACAAGGCGACCGACGCCAACATGCCCAAGGACAACGTGCAGCGCGCCATTGCCCGCGGGGCCGGCGGCGGCGACGGCGACCACTACGAAGAAGCCCGCTACGAAGGCTACGGCGTGGGCGGTGCGGCCGTGATCGTCGACTGCACCACCGACAACCGCACCCGCACCGCGGCCGAAGTGCGCCACGCCTTCACCAAGAACGGCGGCAACCTGGGCACGCCCGGCTCGGTCGAATTCATGTTCAAGCACTGTGGCCAGTTCCTGTTCGCGCCTGGCAATTCCGAGGAAAAGATCATGGAGGCCGCGCTCGAAGCCGGCGCCGAAGACATCGTCGCCGACGACGAGGGGGGCATCGAGGTCATCTGCGCGCCCGGCGACTATCCCGCCGTGCGCCAGGCCCTGGCCGCCGCGGGCCTGAAGGCCGAAGTCGACGGCATCGTCATGAAGGCGCTCAACGAAACCGAGCTCACCGGCGACGACGCCGTCAAAATGCAGAAGCTGCTCGACGCCCTGGAAGACCTGGACGACGTGCAAGAGGTCTACACCAACGTCGTGTTCGACGAGGCGCAATGAAAGTACTGGTTATCGGCTCGGGCGGCCGTGAACACGCCCTGGCTTGGCGCCTGTCCCAGTCTCCTCGCGTGCAGTGCGTGTACGTGGCCCCCGGCAACGGCGGCACCGCGCTCGACACGCAACTGGAGACCGTCCCCTACGCCACGCCCGAAGAACTGGCCGATTTCGTCCAGCGCGAAGATATCGGCATCACCGTGGTCGGCCCCGAGGCGCCCCTGGCCGCCGGCGTGGTCGATCTCTTTCGCGCGCGCGGCCTGAAGATCTTCGGTCCCACCAGGGCGGCGGCCCAGCTCGAAAGCTCGAAGGACTACGCCAAGGCCTTCATGATGCGCCACAAGATTCCCACGGCGCGCTACCAGACCTTCACCGACCCGGTCCGGGCCCACGCCTATATCGACCAGGAAGGCGCCCCCATCGTCATCAAGGCCGACGGCCTGGCGGCCGGCAAGGGCGTGGTCGTGGCCATGACGCTGGACGAGGCCCATGCCGCGGTCGACGCCATGCTGGGCGACGGCTCGTTGGGCGCAGCGGGCGCACGCGTGGTCATCGAAGAATTCCTCACCGGCGAAGAAGCCAGCTTCATCGTCATGAGCGACGGCCGCAACGTACTGGCCCTGGCCACCAGCCAGGACCACAAGCGCCTGCTGGACGGCGACGCCGGCCCCAACACGGGCGGCATGGGCGCCTATTCGCCCGCGCCCATCGTCACGCCCGAGCTGCATCACCGCATTCTCAAGGAAATCATCCTGCCCACCGTCAACGGCATGGCGGCCGACGGCATCGTCTACACCGGTTTCCTGTACGCCGGGCTGATGATAGGCCCGGGCGAAGACGCCACCCGTGCGCTCAAGACGCTGGAATTCAACTGCCGCATGGGCGACCCCGAAACCCAACCCATCATGATGCGCGTCAAGAGCGACCTGCTCGACGCCATCGAGCACGCCATCGACGGCACGCTCGACCAGGCCGACATCCTGTGGGACCGCCGCACGGCGCTGGGCGTGGTCATGGCCGCGCACAACTATCCGGGCACGCCGCGCTCGGGCGACGCCATCACCGGCCTGCCCGCCGCGGCCGAAGACTGCATGGTCTTTCACGCCGGCACCAAGCTGGAAAACGGCACGGTCAGGACGTCCGGCGGCCGCGTTCTCTGTGTCACGGCGCTGGGCGACTCGGTGCGCATGGCGCAAGATCGCGCCTACAAGACCGTGTCGGCCATCCAGTTCGACGGCGCCCAATACCGCGGCGACATCGGCTGGCGCGCGCTCAAGCCCTCGCAGCAGCGCAAATGAGCACCCTGCCCGGCGCGCTGGACACCGCTTCCGTGCGCGACTACCTGCTGGGCCTGCAGGCCCGCATCGTCGCCGCGCTGGAACAGGCCGGCGGCGATGCCTTGCGCGCCGACGACTGGCAGCGCCCCGAGGGCGGCGGCGGCATGTCGCGCCTGATCGAAGGCGGCCGGCTCTTCGAGCGCGGCGCGGTGCTGTTTTCGCACGTCAGCGGCACGCGCCTGCCGCCTTCGGCCAGTGCCCACCGGCCCGAGCTGGCCGGCCGTTCCTGGCAAGCCATGGGCGTGTCCATGGTGCTGCATCCGCGCAACCCCTATGTGCCCACCACGCACATGAACGTGCGCCTGTTCCACGCCCTGGCGCGGCCCGGGCACGACGAGAGCGACGCCTTCTGGTTCGGCGGCGGGCTCGATCTCACGCCCTGCTATGCGGGCGAAGAAGACGCTCGCCATTGCCAGGGCGGCTGCCGCGATCCGCGCGCGCCCTTGGTCGGCGACGATTACCCACGCTGCAAGCACTGGTGCGAC
>CALGFL010000471.1 GCA_937881145.1 uncultured Bordetella sp. | reverse complement strand
GTAGACCATATGGGGGCCGACTCCCCGGGCATCAAGATGCCCCGGCGCTTTATGGCATTCCCGGCAGCGAAAGCGGGATCTTCAGATAGCGCACGCCGTTGGATTCGGCCGTGGGCAGGCATCCCGCCCGGATGTTGACCTGAATGGACGGCAGGAGCAGCGCCGGCGCGGCGAGCGTGGCGTCGCGCTGTTGGCGCATGGCGACGAATTCGTCTTCGCTCACGCCGTCGCGAATGTGAATATTGCTCGCGCGCTCCTGGGCCACGGTGGTTTCCCAGGCATAGCCCTCGCGGCCCGGCGTCTTGTAGTCGTGGCACATGAAAAGGCGTGTCGGCAAAGGCAGCGCCAGCAGGCGGCGGATCGAGCGGTACAGCGTTCTTGCATCGCCGCCAGGGAAATCCGCCCGCGCGGTGCCGTAGTCGGGCATGAAGAGCGTGTCGCCCACGAACACCGCGTCTTCGACCCGGTACGACACGCAGGCCGGCGTGTGTCCCGGGGTGTGCAGCACATGCACTGCCAGGTCGCCCAGGGGCAACGTATCGCCGTCGCGCAGCAGGCGGTCGAACCCGCTGTCTTTTTCGGCGCGCGCATCGTCGTCCAGATTGAACACCGGCCGGAAGATGGCCTGCACCTGGCGGATGTGCTCGCCGATGGCGATGGGCGCGCCGGTGTGGCGCTTGATGTAGGGCGCGGCGCTCAGGTGATCGGCATGCGCGTGGGTTTCGAGAATCCAGGCGATGTTCCAGCCGGCTTGCCGCGCCGCCTCGAGCACGCGATCGGCCGAGGCGGTCTGTGCCTTGCCGCTGCGGTGGTCGTAATCGAGTACGGGGTCGATGACCGCCGCCTGCAGGGTGGCGGGATCGGCCACCAGATAGGTGACGGTATTGGTGGGTTCGTCGAAAAACGCCCGGATTTCGACTTTGCTGGACATGAGTAGTCTCCGAGATGCAGGGCAAGCATAGTCTTGCATTTAATATTAGAATATTCTAAATTAGATTTTTATGAAATAAAAATGCGCAAACAACGATGAGCAAACAGCACCGTCAATTCATGCGGCAAGCCGCTTCCCAGGCGGCGGGCTTGCTGCGGCTGGTCGGCAACGAGCACCGGCTGCTGGTGCTGTGCCTGCTGATCGAACACGGCGAGCTGACGGTGGGTCAATTGCTGGACCAGGTGGAGCTGAGCCAGTCCGCGCTGTCGCAGCACCTGGCCCGCATGCGCGAAGAAGGCCTGGTCGCCTTCCGGCGCGAAGCCCAGACGCTTTACTACCGCATCGACAACCCCGATGCGGAAAAACTGATCGCCGCGCTAAAGGCGATCTTTTGTCCTTGATTTCGATGGCGCCGTACCCATTGCACGGCGAAAAATCCGAGGTGCCTACATGTTGCTAAAAACGATTTCTCCCCAGCAAGCCAAACAGTGCGCGACGCGCGGCGCCGTCCTGGTCGACATCCGCCCCATGGACGAACATCTGCGCGAGCACATTCCCGAGTCCATGCACGCCCCGCTGGGCGCGCTCGCGCCGGACTTCTCCGGCGCGAGCGAGATCGTGTTCTATTGCCGCTCCGGCAATCGCACCCGCATGAACGCCGAAGCCCTGGCCGCTTGCGCCCGGGGTCGCGCGGCCTATTTGCTCGAAGGCGGCCTGGACGCCTGGAAGAAGGCGGGCCTGCCGGTCGCGGTCGATCGGTCTCAGCCCCTGGAACTGCAGCGCCAGGTGCAGATTGCCGCCGGCTCGATGGTCTTGCTGGGCGTGGTGCTGGGCACGGCGGTATCGCCGTGGTTCTACCTGCTTTCAGGCTTCGTGGGTGCCGGCCTGGTGTTCGCGGGCGTATCCGGCTTTTGCGGACTGGCTCGCGTGCTGATGAAAATGCCCTGGAATCGACCAGCCGCAACCGGCCAGCAATGATCGCGGGCTTGCATCACGCCGCGTGCATAATCCGCGGGTGTTTCATCGAGCCGCGCCGCGCTCGGCGGCCTCGACCGTATTGACCAGCAGCATGGCAATCGTCATGGGACCCACGCCGCCGGGCACGGGCGTGATCGAACCTGCCACCTTCACGGCCGAGGCAAAATCCACGTCGCCGCACAACTTGCCGTCCGGGCCGCGGTTGATGCCCACATCGATCACCGTCGCACCCGGCTTGATCATGTCGCCGGTGATCATGCCGGGCTTGCCGGTGGCGACCACCAGCACGTCTGCGCGGCGCGCCTGAGCACCCAGATCGCGGGTCTTGGAATTGCAGATCGTCACCGTGGCGCCGGCCTGCAGCAGCAGCATGGCCATGGGCTTGCCCACGATATTGCTCGCGCCCACCACCACGGCCTCGGCGCCGCGCAGCGCCACGCCGTCCGCTTCCAGCATCTTCATCACGCCGTAGGGCGTGCAGGGGCGAAACAGCGGCTGGCCCGTCATGAGCAGGCCCGCGTTGCTGATGTGAAAGCCGTCCACGTCTTTTTCTGCCGCGATGGCCTCGATGACCTTGTGCGCGTCCATGTGCTTGGGCAGGGGCAGTTGCACCAGAATGCCGTGTATGGCCGGATCGGCGTTGAGCGCGTCGATGCGGGCCAGCAGTTCGGCCTCGCTCATGTCGGCCGGATACGGCTCCTTGACCGAATGCAGGCCGGCCTTCTGGCAGGCCTCGACCTTGTTGCGGACATAGACCTGCGACGCCGGGTCTTCGCCCACCAGCACCACGGCCAGGCCGGGCGTGACGCCCTTGGCCTTCAGCGCCGCGACGCGCTCGGCGACTTCTTCGCGGATTTTCGCGGACAGGGCTTTTCCGTCAATGATGCGTGCGGACATTGTTTCTCGATTTCCGTGATTGAAAGAATTGGCGTGTTGCTGGGAGGTTCTTGAGTCCGTTCTTCGTGCGTCGGGGGCGCCCCAGGGCACCCCCGACGCACGAAAAACTACGTATGGAGGCTTATCAAGGCAGGAGCACGAAGCGGACACGAGGGCACCCGGACCGCGGCGGACTTGCTACTCAAGAATCCAGAACAAAAACCAGCACTTTGTGCCGATGCCGCTCAAGAACTCAAAGATCAAGCCGTCTCGGGCTTGGCCAACGCCACCTTCATCAAATCGGCCACCGTCGTCACCTCGAGCTTTTCCATGATGTTGGCGCGGTGCGCCTCGACGGTCTTGATGCTGATGCCCAGGTCGTCGGCAATCTGCTTGTTCAGGCGCCCCG
>CALGFL010000470.1 GCA_937881145.1 uncultured Bordetella sp. | reverse complement strand
TTCTTGAGGGCGTGCGCCTCGGCGGCGGCCAGGATATTCTTCACGTCTTGCGCGCCCAATACGGCTTTGGTCTTCATTGCAGGGATTCCTTGATTTGTTCGAGTGCTGAGGGATCTTCGATGGTAGTGAGGTCGCCCGGGTCGCGCTTCTCGCATACGGCCACGATGGCCCGCCGCAGCACCTTGCCCGACCGCGTCTTGGGCAAAGCGCCGACGAAGCGCACCAGTGCGGGACGCGCCACGGCGCCCAACTGCTGCTCCACCAGGCGCATGATATCGCCTTCCAGCGCGCGGGCCGCGTCGGGATCGTCGACCGGCGCGGCCTGTTTGAGCACCACGAACGCCATGGCCACCTGGCCCTTGAGTTCGTCGGCCACGCCCACCACCGCGCACTCGGCCACGCCGGCATGGCTGCTGATCGACTCCTCGATCTCGCGCGTGCCCAGGCGATGCCCGGCCACGTTGATCACGTCGTCGGTGCGGCCCAGGATGAACCAGTAGCCGTCCGCATCCACCCGCCCCCAGTCGAACGTCGAGTAGTACTGCCTGCCGGGTATGGAAGTGAAGTAGGTCTGCACAAAGCGTGCGTCGTCGCCCCAGATGGTGGACATGGCGCCCGGCGGCAGCGGCGGCACGATGGCCACCACGCCCTTCTGGCCCGCCGGCAGGTCTTCGCCCGTGGTTTCGCTCACCACCCGCACGTCGAAGCCGTAGGTGGGAAACGACGGGCTGCCGAAACGCGCCGGCGTGCGCTCCACGCCCGGCTGCGCCGACAGGATGGGCCAGCCCGATTCGGTCTGCCAATAGTTGTCGATGACGGGTTTGCCCAGGCCGTCGGACAGCCAGCGCGCCGTGGGCTCGTCCAGCGGTTCTCCAGCCAGATACACGGTATGCAGCGACGACAGGTCGTGCCGCTTGAGCAGGGCCGGATCCTGGCGCTTGAGCACGCGCACCGCGGTGGGCGAGGAAAACAGCGCGTTGACGCGAAAGCGCTCCACCAGTTGCCACAGGATCGCACCGTCGGGGCGCACCGGCGTGCCTTCGTAAAGAACGGTGGTCTGGCCGGCGATGAGCGGACCATAAACAATGTAGGAGTGCCCCACGACCCAGCCGATGTCGCTGGTGCAGAAGTAGGTGTCGCCCGGCTTGCCGCCGAAGACATACTCCATGGAAGCGGCCAGCGCCACGGCATAGCCGCCGGTGTCGCGCTGCACGCCTTTAGGCCTGCCCGTAGTGCCCGAGGTGTACAGCACGTAGCTCGGCTCGGAGGATTCCAGCCACGCTATCGGCACCTGCCGGCCCCAGTGCTCGCGGCGCAGCTCGGCATAGTCCAGGTCGCGCCCGGCGACGGCTTCGAAAGGCGCCAGCCCGCGGTCGAAAATCACCACCGATTGCGGCGGCTTGGCGCACAGGCCCAGGGCCTTGTCCAGGAGCGGCTTGTAGGCCTGCACCTTGCCGGCGCGCGAGCCGCCGTCGGCGCTCACCACGACCTTGGGCGCCGCGTCGTCGATGCGCTGCGCCAGGTTTACCGAGGCGAAACCGCCGAACACCACCGAATGCACCGCGCCGATGCGCGCGCAGGCCAGCATGGTGAACACGGCCTCGGGCACCATGGGCATATAAAGCAGCACCCGGTCGCCGCGCTCTACGCCCAGCCCGCGCAGCATGGCGGCAGCGGCGTTGACTTCGTCGTAAAGCTGCCTGCGGGTATAGACGCGCTCCTGGTCGACCTCCGTCGACACCCAGACCAGGGCCGCACGGTCGGCATACTGGGGCAGCCAGCGATCGACCGCGTTGTAACAGAGGTTGGTGCGCCCGCCCACGTACCAGCGGGCAAAAGGCGGGCGGCTGTCGTCCAGCACCCGGGTAAAAGGTTCGTCCCAGTGAATGCGCTCGGCCTCGCGCCGCCAGAATTCCTCGCGATTTGCTATAGATTCGTGATGGAAATCCCTGATTTTATTCACTTTTGTCTCCTGCTTTGATATAGTGCTCGGCAGTATCCAGGTGTATCGTTCCCTCTACGCAAGTTTCCACGACCCCGCGCATGCAAGCAACCCGGAACGCAGACCGACTCGCCCTCTCCGCCGCAGCGTGGCTGCGCAGGGCCCTGGCCGTTGCCGCGCTGGCCGCGCTGGCCGGTTGCGCCGGCATGAACGGAAACCCGGATTCGATGATCAACGCCGAGGAAATGGCCGCCCATTCGGACGACCCCATCGGCGCGCTGATCGTCTACCAGTACACGCACGGCCAGCTGCAAGGCTATTCGCACAACCCCATCCTGAGCGAAGCCCTGGAGCAATTGGGCACGCCCTACCGCTTCGGCGGCACGTCGCCGGCCACGGGCTTCGACTGCAGCGGCCTCATCGAATATTCGGCCGAGCACTCCATCGGCATGAAGCTGCCGCGCAACGCCGCGGGGATGGCCGCCTTCGGCACGCCCATCGCGCGCAACCAGTTGCGTCCGGGCGACCTGGTGTTCTTCGACACCATGGGCGCGCGCTATTCGCACGTGGGCATCTACCTGGGCGCGGACCGCTTCGTCCATGCCCCCAGCACCGGTGGCGTGGTGCGCATCGACGACATGACCATCGCCTACTGGAACAGCCGCTATACCGGCGCGCGCCGCATTCCCATGCGCGTGGCGTACGACAACGCGCGGCTGCGCACGTCAAAGCGCTGACGCGCCGCAGAACACGACGTCGAACTTGCGCTGGTCCGGCGCTCGCTTCGGATCCGCGGTCCTGATGATGACGATGTGCGAGGCATGGCCGGGGGGGAGCACCACCGAATCGGGGTTGGTCGCGATACGACCCATGAGGCGATTTTCTCTATCTCGATCGAGCGAGTGAGTGATATACCATCGTGGTCACTTTACCAAGCATATAAATGAAGTTATGCGTGGAGCCGATCGCACAACCTTGCTTGAAGAACTCACGCGCATCGCCCGCCTGGCGGGCGATGCGGTCATGGCCGTGTACGGCGTGGGGTGTGCGGTGGAGCACAAGGGCGATCTCAGCCCCGTTACCGAGGCCGATCTGGCGGCTCATTGCATACTGGTAAACCGCCTGGAGGCGCTGCTGCCCGATTGCCCCGTCGTATCGGAAGAAGACGCGGCGTCGCAGGCCCATCGCCGCGGCAGCGGGCGCTTCTGGCTGATCGACCCGCTGGACGGCACCAAGGAATTCATCGCCTGCAATGGCGAATTCACGGTGAACATCGGCTTGATCGAAGAAGGGCGCAGCGTGCTGGGGATGGTGTACGCCCCGGCCATCGATGCCTTGTATCGCGGCGGCCCAGGCATCGGGGCGTGGCGCAGCATAGGCGCGCAAACGAGTGCGATCCAGGTCGGCGGGGCCGACGGGGCTTGCCGGGTAGTCGCAAGCAAGAGCCATCTCAATGCCGAGACACAGGCCTTCATCGACCGGCTGGGCCCGGTGAGCCTGGTGCAGGCAGGCAGTTCCTTGAAGTTCTGCCGCGTGGCCGAGGGGCGGGCCGATATCTATCCCCGCCTGGCGCCCACCTGCGAATGGGACACCGCCGCGGCGCAGGCCATCTTGGAAGGCGCCGGCGGCGTCGTGCTGGACCTGCAAGGCCGGCCGCTGCGCTATGGCAAGCCCGACGTGCGCAACCCTTCTTTCATTGCAACGCGCGATGCGGCGTTGAGACTGGCGTGATCGACACCGCCTAAATCGCGGCGGACTTCTGGCGCGATCATGTCTATCGCGCAACCTGGAGTGAGACAGACCCTAGGCCGCCACGGCATGATGGTCCGACGGCTCGACGCCCAGCATCGCCTCGGTCACCACCTCGCGCTCCAGCCCGGGCGCCAGCATTTCCAGGAAGGTATAGACGTAGTCGCGCAGGAACACGCCGGCCTTCAGGCCGACGCGCGTGGTGTGCGTGCCAAAGAGATGCCCCACCGGCAGGCCCACCAGATTGGTGTCGCGCCGCGGATCGTACGCCACGCCCGCGATGATGCCGATACCCATGCCCACGTCCACGTACGTCTTGATCACGTCGGCGTCGATGGCTTCGAGCACGATGTCCGGGTGCATCCCCTGGCTGGAGAACACTTCGTCTATGGTGGTGCGGCCCGTGAAAGCGCGGTCGTAGGTCACGATGGGATAAGCCGCCAGTTGCGCCAGCGTGAGGTTGCGCGCCTCGCTGGAGGTGAGATCGCCCAGGGGATGGTCGCGGCGGATCACCACCGTGTGCTCCCAGGAGTACACCGGCATGGTGACCAGGCCGGGCGTGAGCGCCAGCGATTCGGTGGCCAGCGCCATGTCGGCCTGCTCGTGCAGCACCATCTCGGCCAACTGGCCCGGGCTGCCTTCGGCCAGCGACAGGCGCACCTTGGGAAACCGCTTGCGGAACTCGGGAATGACCCGCGGCAGCAGGTAGCGCGCCTGGGTGTGGGTGCAGGCGATCACCAGTCCGCCTTCGTCGCGCCGCGCATATTCGTCGCTGACCTTCTTGAGGTTGTCGACCTCGCGCATGATGCGGTCGATGACCTGCGCCACGGCCTGCCCGGGTTTGGTCAGACCCTTGATGCGCTTGCCGTGGCGCTCGAAGATCTTCAGGCCCAGTTCGTCCTCGAACTCGATGATGGCCTTGGACACGCCGGGCTGCGACGTATAGAGCGTCCGGGCCGCCTCGGTGAGGTTGTAGTCGCGCCGGATGGTTTCGCGCACGAAACGGAATTGCTGGAGGTTCATGGCAGGGCCTGCGATAGTGAGACCCTGATTATAAGTAATAAGAAAATAAATTTATATTACTTAAAATTATATTCTTAGTGCGTCCTGATGCATTCGCGCGACTCGCGTCACTGCCGCCGGGACCGGCGCCGCTCGACGAAGAAATTGACCAGGGCGCCCGCGGCCATCAGCGCGGCTGTGCCGAGAAAGACCCAGCGCATGCCGATGCGGCCGCCCACGAACCCCCCGCCCAGCGGGCCGAGCACCTGGCCGGCATATTGCGCCGACACCGAATACCCCAGGATGCCGCCGACGATCGTCTCGGGCACGTTGTGGCGAATGACGCTGGCAATGCAGGGCAGCAGTCCGCCCAGCGCCAGGCCCATCAGAAAGCGCAGCGCGATGAGCTGCCAGCTGCGGGTCACAAAGGCCTGCGGAATCAACAGCGCCGCGGCGACGAAAAGACAGGCGATGATGATGCGCCAATGGCCGACGCGGTCGGCGAGCTTGCCCAGATGCGTAGAGGACAGGATGCTGCCCAGCGCCGCCGCCGACATCACCAGCCCCGCGACGAAGGTCACCCGCGCCGGATCGACCAGTTGCGCGACGTAGACCGTGATGATCGGCTCGATCGACATCGTGGCGAACATCAGCAAGAGGCCCGTCGCAAGCATGGCGACGACGGGCCGCTTGTCCGAGATCTGCGCCCAGCCGCCGCCTTCCTTGCGAGCCTTGGCCTTGAACGTGTGCGCTTCTTCGCGGATCAGAAAGGTCGTTGCGAGAAAGGTGACGAAGATGACGCCGCCGGCCATCAAAAAAGTATTGCGTATGCCGATGAGCGGCGGCAGCAGCCCGCCGATCAAGGGGCCGACGAGATTGCCCGCCATGATGCCGGCCGACAAGACTCCCAGCGCCCAGCCGGAGCGGGCCTTGGGCGTCTGAGATGCGACCAGCACCATCGAGCCCGAGGCATAGCCACCGAGCAGGCCGGCCAGCAGCCTGAGCGCCACCAACTGCCAGATGCTGTGCGCCATGCCGAGCAGGGACATGGCGAGCGCCATGCCCAGGCTTGCGCGGATCAGCATGAGCTTGCGGCCGTAGCGGTCGGCCAGCCGCCCCCACAGGGGCGCGGTCAATGCAGCAGAAAAGAAGGTCGCGCCGTAGGCGACGCCCGACCATTGCACGATGGCGGCGTGGTCTTTCACGCCGAGCTGCTCGACGTACAAAGGCAGGAACGGCAGCAACAGCGTCATCGCCACGATCGTGGTGAAGGAGCCGAAAACGCAAACGACCAGATTGCGCTTCCAGTGCTCGTCGCCGCTGCCGGTCATGATTTACGGCTTGGTCGGTTTAGGCGCCTTCACGCGCAACCTGTGCATCAGAAGCAAGGCGAAGAACCCCAGCACCAGCGCGTGGATCGCCCATACGCCCACACCGAAACTGATCTTGGCGTCGCCGATCCAGGCGCGCGACAGGTTGATGAGGTTCATGTAGAGCATGGCCACCAGGCCCGCGATCAAGAGGTCGCCGGATCGGCCCAGGCGCGGATTCACCGCACCCAGCGGTATCGCCAGCAAGGCCAGGTTGAGCGCGGCCAGCGGCATGGAAATGCGCCACATCACCTGCGACCAGCTGTCGGGCGTGTTGTCGGTCACCAGTTGCTCCGTGGTGCGCGCCTTGCTGGAACTCTCGGCCTTCGCTTTGGCTTGGGCCACGGGGTCTTTCGACGAGCGGCTTTCCAGGCGCCAGCCATAGTGTTCGAAATTCACCAGGCGGATTTCGGGCGTGCCGGGCTTGAGGTCGTAGCGATGCCCTTTATCGAGCACCACGAAGCGGTCGCCGTTGGGCATGACCTCGGTGTGCGCGCTGTGCGCGGTGATGACGCTGTGCCATTGCGGATCGATGAGGCGCGCGAACACGACGCCCAGTTCCTGGCCCGGCTGCACCGGGTCTTCGGCGAAGAACACGCGCTTGCCGGCCTCGGACTCGGCGAACTGCCCGGCCGTGACTTTGGAAAGATCGGAGCGCTGCTCGTAGCGGTCGCGGTATTCGCCGATCTGCCGATAAGACCAGGGTGCGGCCACCGTGGTGAACCAGGCCGTGACCACCGCCACCGGCACCGCCACGGTCAGCACCGGCTTGAGCCAGTCGGTCAGCGACAGCCCGCTGGCGAACCACACCACCATTTCGGATTCGCGGTAATTGCGCGTCACCGTGGTCAGCACCGCGATGAAGAGCGACACCAGCAAAATGACGGGCATCGCCGTGATGGTCGACAGCGCAGCCAGGCCCATCACCACGTTGGCGCCGATGTTGCCGGCGGCCGCCTCGCCCAGAAGGCGCACCAGCAGCACGCTGACCCACACGATCAACAAGGTGGAGAACACCACGCCGCCATGGCTCGTGATCTCGCTGACAACGGACCGCTTGAATAAAGACATGTGAGAAATTTGGGGGATAATCCCGCAGGACAAGAGCCGGTTTTTGGTCGACGGCGATCGAGCCCGCCGGCCATCAATCTTGCAAGCCAACCATGTCGGCCGCCCTCGGCCCGTCCCGGAAAATAGAGTCATGGAATTTAGCACACAGACCACCGCTTCTCCGCACCAAATCAAGACCGCCGCGCTGGCGGTGGGCGTCTATGCCGCCGGCCAATTGAGCCCGGCCGCCGACGTGCTCGATCGCGCCGCGGGCGGCCGCCTGCGCGCCATTGCCAAGACCGAGTTCCGCGGCCGCGTCGGCAGCACGCTGGTGCTGCGCGATCTGCAGGGCGTATCGGCCCAGCGTGTGGTGCTGGTGGGCCTGGGCAAGCGCGAGGAATACGACGCCCGCGCGCACGCCGGCGCCGAGCAGGCCTTCGCGGCCTATTGCGTTTCGGCGCGTTTGACCGAAGGCGTCTCCACCCTGGCCGCCATTGAAGTCGGCGGCGGGTCCGGCGCCGCGTCGATCGGCGACCGCGCCCGCTGCGCGGCCATCGCGGCCGGCAACGCGGTCTATCACTACGACGACACTCTCGGCAAACCCGACGCCGACGCGCACCCCAAGCTCAAGAAAATCGTCCAGGTCGTCGAGCGCGCCGACGCCTCGGCCGCCCAGCAAGGCCTGAAAGAAGGCGCGGCCATCGCGCAGGGCATGAAGCTGGCCAAGACTCTGGGCAATCTGCCCGCCAACATCTGCACGCCCTCCTATCTGGGCGAGCAGGCCAAGAAGCTGGCGCGCGAATTCAAGTCCATCAAGGTCCAGGTGCTCGAGCAAAAACAGATCGAAGCGCTGGGCATGGGCTCGTTCCTGTCGGTGGCGCGCGGTTCCTACGAACCGCCGCGCTTCATCGTGCTGCGCCACGCCGGCAAGGCGCCCGCCAAGGCCAAGGCCAAGGCGCCGGCCGGCCCAGTGGTGCTGGTGGGCAAGGGCATCACCTTCGACTCGGGCGGCATCTCGATCAAGCCGGCCGCCAACATGGACGAAATGAAATTCGACATGTGCGGCGCGGCCAGCGTGCTGGGCACCTTCCGCGCCCTCGCCGAGCTCGACCTGCCCTATGAGGTCATCGGCCTGGTGGCCAGCTGCGAGAACATGCCCAGCGGCCGCGCCAACCGGCCCGGCGACGTAGTCACCAGCATGTCGGGCCAGACCATCGAAATCCTCAACACCGACGCCGAAGGCCGCCTGATCCTGTGCGACGCCCTCACTTACGCCGAGCGCTTCAAGCCAGCCGCCGTGATCGACATCGCCACGCTCACCGGCGCCTGCGTGGTGGCCCTGGGCAGCGTCAACACCGGCCTGTTCTCGACCAGCGACGACCTGGCCGAAGCCCTGTTGGCCGCCGGCCGGCAGGCGCTGGATCCGGCCTGGCGCATGCCGCTGGACGACGCTTATCAAGAGCAGCTCAAGTCCAACTTCGCCGACATCGCCAACATCGGCGGCCCCAAGGCCGGCGCCGTCACGGCCGCCTGCTTCCTGTCGCGCTTCACCAAGGCCTACCCCTGGGCGCACCTGGACATCGCCGGCACGGCCTGGAAGAGCGGCAACGACAAGGGCTCCACGGCCCGGCCCGTGCCGCTTCTGACGCAGTACCTGCTCAATCGCTGATGATGGCCCGCCGGCTCACACTACGTGTTCGCCGGCCCCCCATGGGGGCAACCGCGTCGCTCGCGTTCGGGCGGCCCGGCGACTCGCTCGGGCAGCACCGGTAATGCGCATCGACTTCGCCTTTGGCGCGCCGGACCGCCTGCGCTCGGCCTGCCAGACTGCCTACAAGCAGCATCAGGCGGGCAGGCGCCTGGTCGTCTATTGCGGTGACGGCGCGCGGCTCTCGGCTTTCGATCGCATGCTGTGGGCTTTGGACGATATTTCCTTCGTGCCGCACGTGTTGGCCACGGATCCGCTGGCGCCCGACACGCCCGTGCTGCTTACCGCGGCCGACCCGTCTGGGGCGCTACCGGCCGACCAGGCCGCGCAAGCCTGGCTCTTGAACCTGGACGACGACTGCCCACCCAGCTACGACGGCTACGCGCGCCTGCTGGAGTTCGTCTCCGGCGACGCGAACGACCGCCAGACGGCGCGCCAGCGCTGGCGCGCCTACCAGGCGGGCGGCCACGATCTGCATAGCCACGACATCGGGCCTGTTAACGCTCAACCCGGAGGCTGACCATGTCCCTCTCCCCCACCGACGGCATCCCTACCCTGACGCAGCGCGCCGAAGCCGATATTCCCGTGCTCGACACGCCGGCCGCCTTGCCGGGCAGCGCCGTCCCCGAGGCCGTGCTGCGCGCCGCCCTGCAGGCCGACCTCGAACAGGCCATCAAGGTCGCCGTGGACCAGGCCGCGGCCACGCTGCGCGAACGGCTCGAAGCCGAGCTGCCGGCCATCCTGGCCCAGGCCATGTCCCGCATCCGGCCGGGTTGAAATCCGGCGTAATACCCTCATTTACCTGTTGACGGGATTCAGTAGTATTTAAGGAGCCTGTCAGGCATACTGATACACTAAAGCGTAGGCTGGTATCGTGCCAGCCCCGCTTTCATCTGTACCCTCCTAGAGGAACCGCCATGAACGATTTCCGTCCTTCCCCCCTCAACCGTTCCGGCCCCGACGCGTACGCCGGCGCGCCGGGCGAGGTCGTCCGCAACCGCGTGCTGCGCAATACTTACTGGCTGCTCGCGCTGTCCATGATTCCCACCGTGCTGGGCGCCGCGCTGGCTCTGTCGCTGGGCCTGAACCAGGCCATGGCGGCCAGCCCCGGCACCACCGCTATCATCTTCCTGGTCGGCGCCTTCGCGCTGATGTTCGGCATCCAGCGCAATAAAAACAGTTCCCTGGGCGTGGCCCTGCTGCTGGTCTTCACCTTCTTCATGGGTGTGATGCTGTCGCAACTGCTGGGCTTCGTGCTCGGCCGAAGCAACGGCGCACAGTTGATCATGACGGCCTTCGGCGGCACGGCCATCGTGTTCGGCGCCATGGCCTCGCTGGCCAGCACCGTCAAGCGCGACCTGTCCAGCAGCCTGGGCAAGTGGCTGTTCGCCGGCCTCATGGTCATCATCGTGGCCAGCCTGGCCAACATCTTCCTGCACCTGCCTGCGCTCATGCTCACCGTATCGGTGCTGGCCATCGTGATCTTTTCGGCCTTCATGCTGGTCGACCTGCAGCGCATCATCAACGGCGGCGAAACCAACTACGTCACGGCCACCCTGGCCGTCTATCTCGACGTCTACAACGTCTTCACCAACCTGCTGATGCTGCTCAGCGCCTTCACCGGCAACAACCGCAACTAAGCCGGTCTGCACCGCGCAAAAAATGGCCGCGTACAACGCGGCCATTTTCATTTGCTGCTGTCTTCAGATGGATCAAGCCACCTGGGCCAGCGGTTCGTCATGGTCATCGAACTGCGCTTCTTCGGTCGAACCGGTCAGGGCCGTCGTCGACGAGCGGCCCGCCTCGATGACCTGCGTCACGGCGTCGAAATAGCCCGTGCCCACTTCCCGCTGGTGCTTCACCGCGGTGAAACCGCGA
>CALGFL010000469.1 GCA_937881145.1 uncultured Bordetella sp. | reverse complement strand
CAGTTGAACCAGCTCGAAGCGTCGCAGAAGAAGACGAATGAAGCGGTCAAGGCGGTGTCGACCGCCTATCCTCCGCTGGTTTCCGCGCCCGGCAAGCAAGCCCCGGATCTGACGCCGACCCGGGCCGAGAAACAGATGCTCGATGCGGAATACGTCCGTCGCGGCACCATACCTGGCTCGTTCATCGTGCCGGGTACCAACACGTCGCTCAGCGTCGGCGGCTTCGTCAACTTCCAGGGCATCTACGATCCGACGGAGAACCTCGGGCCGAAGTTCTCGATCGGCAATCTCGATCCGACCGGCAGTTCCGCGCGCAAGCAGTCGCAGGGCAGCTTTCACTTCCAGGATAAAGTGTCCCGGCTGGTGGTTGGCACCAGCACGCCGAGCCCGTACGGTCCGATCACGACCAACTTCGGGCTCGATTTCTACGGCTACGTTCCCGGCGGCGACAACAACCAGGCGCTGCAGAACAATAGCTGGGGCGCGCGCATCGTCACGGCGTACGGCACGATCGGCCACTTCCTCGTCGGTATGGCCAACTCGAACTTCATCGACGACCCCGATACGCCGGAAACGTTCGACAACGCAGGCCCGGCGGGCATCCCCGCGGAGCGCCTGCCGCAGTTGCGCTGGACCAAGCCGTTCAGCAACGGCGGCAATCTATCGTTCTCGCTCGAAAATCCGCAGACGGGCTACCAGGACACGCAAGGCAATATCGAGGCCTGGACCAAGAGCAATACGCTGCCGGACTTCACCGCGAAGTATGAGCGCGAGGGTCCGTGGGGGCACTTCCAGGTGTCAGGCGAGGCGCAGGATCTCGGCTACACCGACCAAAACGGCGCGCGCACGAGATTCTTCGCGCCCGGCGCCTTGATCGGCGCGACCATCAACGTGCCCAAGATCGGCGGCGGCTATAGCGAGGACAACTTCGGCGGTCAGGCCTGGTACGGCGCGCTCGGTCACTACCTGCCCGACGATTTCGGCGCGAACGGGCCTTCCGCGCTCGCGGTCAACAATGGCACCGCGGCAAACCCGACGGGAGCGACTCAGTTCGAACTTCAGCCGGTCATGGGCGGCACGCTCTTCTACCAGCACTGGTGGACCTCGAAGCTGCGCTCGACGCTCGCGTTTGGCTACAACCATCAGCGGCTCGCCGCGTTCCTCCCGGCCGATGCCAACAATGCGGTCACGACCAAGACCGTGCATTTGAACCTGATCTACCGCCCGATCAAGACGGTCGATCTGGGCGTAGAGGTGGCCTGGGGGCAGAAGACGTTCCAGGCCTCGACAGGCTACGGCAAGGAATCGGCGCGTCGTATCGAAGTCGGCGGTATCTGGCATTTCTGACGGCGCCCGCGCGGCAGGCGCGCCATGGCAATTTCCCCGCCGGCATTCGGCGCCGGCGGGTTCATTCTGGATGTGTAAGGTTGATTATTTATGGCTGAAATTTTGGCTGGGAAAGGCAGCGTGCAGTTCACGCACGTGACCAAGCGCTTCCCTACGCGGGACGGTGTCGAGAAGACCGTCCTGCGCGATGTGAACCTCGTGATCGAACCCGGTATGTTCTGTGCGGTGGTCGGCCCCACCGGCTGCGGAAAGTCGACCACCCTGACGCTGGCGGCCGGTCTCTATCGCCCGAGCGAGGGGAGCGTGCGGGTATCGGGACGCGAAGTCGACGGCATTACCCAGGGTACGAGCTTTGTGTTCCAGAGCGACGCATTGATGCCCTGGAAGTCGATTCTCAAGAACGTCGCGCTTGGTCCGACGTTTCGCGGCGTTTCCAAGCAGCAGGCCCTGGAAGAAGCGCGCGACTGGCTGCGCACGGTCGGCCTGGCGGGTTTCGAGAACTATTACCCCTATCAACTCTCGGGCGGCATGCGCAAGCGCGTGAGCATGGCGGCCGCGCTTATCAACAAGCCGTCCATGCTGCTCATGGACGAACCGTTCTCGGCGCTGGACGTGCAGACGCGCGCCATCATGTCCAACGAGCTGCTGACGCTCTGGGAGAAGACGCGCCCCTCGGTGCTCTTCGTGACGCACGACCTGGAGGAGGCAATCGCGCTCGCCGACCGCGTGGTTGTGATGACGGCCGGGCCGGCCACGGTCAAAGCGGTGTTCGACATCGACCTGCCGCGCCCGCGCGGCCAGGTGCAGGATATCCGCTTCCAGCCGCGCTTCCTGGATCTTTACCAGCAGATATGGGAGTCGCTGCGCGAGGAAGTGGCGCAGGCCTATTCGCGGTCGCCGGCGATATCGAAACAAAAAGGAGCGGTGGCATGAGAACCGTGAATGCAGGCAAATTAATCGACCAGACCGCGGCCAGTTCCAGTTCTACCGCGGTTGCCGCGCGACGCAGCGCGCAGCGGCGTAAGCACGCCATTCTTCTGGGGCGCGTAGTGCTTTTCGTCCTGGTGATCGGCGGCTGGCAGCTGACAACGGCATTGGGCATTCTCGATCCGTTCTTCTTCGGCTCTCCCAGCGGCATCGTTGCGCGTCTGTGGGATTGGATGCAGCACGGCACCGCTTACGGATCGCTCTGGGAGCAGATCTGGGTCACGCTCGAAGAGTCGCTGCTCGGTTTTGCCGCGGGCGTCGCGAGCGGCGTGCTGCTCGGCGTGCTGCTGGGCGAGAGCCAGTTCCTGGCCGAGGTCGTCGGCCCCTACATCAAGATCGTGAACGCATTGCCGCGCATCGTGCTCGGATCGGTGCTGGTGATGTGGCTCGGGCTGGGCATGCCGTCCAAGGGAGTGCTGGCCGCGATACTCGTGTTCTTCGTTGTTTTCTGCAACGCGTTCCAGGGTGGGCGCAGGGTCGACCGCAATCTCGTGGCGAATTCGCGGATCCTCGGTGCGTCGCGGCTGCAGATCGTCTGGCATGTGATCTTCCCCTCGGCCATGACCTGGATCATCGCGAGCCTGCACGTCGCGCTCGGCTTCTCGATCATCGGCGCGATCGTCGGCGAGTTCCTCGGCGCGCAGCGCGGTCTGGGCCTGGTCATCGCAACCGCCCAGAACACGTTCGACGCCAACGGCGTGTTCGGCGCGATGCTGATCATCGGCATCGTCGCGCTGTCCGCGGAAGCGCTGATGGCAATACTCGAAAAACGCCTGCTGTCTTGGCAACCGCCCTCGTCGCACGATGGCGATGTGCCGGGCGTCTGACCGGACGCCGAGGGCGTAAGGACGCATTCGATTTAATAGAGGCCGATGTGTCGGCCTCGCATAACCAAGGAGATGAAGTCATGAACGAGAAATTCCCGTTTTCGAAGGTTCTGGCAGGCCTGATGTGCGCGGCCGGTCTGATCTGCAGCCATGCCGCGACGGCGGCCGCACTGCCGAAGGTGACGATGATGGTGGGCGGCATCGATAAGCAGATCTATCTGCCTTACTCGCTTGCGCAGAACCTGGGCTTTTTCAAGAAATACGGCATCGATATGGAATTGTCGACCGAGCAGGCGGGCGGCGTCGGCGCCGAGGATGCGATGATCTCGGGCCAGGTCGATATGGCGGGGGCATGGTACGTCCATACGATCGACTTTCAGCAGCACGGCAAGGCCGTTTTGGACATCGTCCAGCTGAGCGGCGCCCCCGGCGAGCGGGAGATGTGCGCGACGAAATCGGGCGTCAAGACGCCCGCCGACTGGAAGGGCAAGGTGGTCGGCGTGACCGACGTCGGCTCGGGCACCGATGATCTCACGCTGTACCTGGCGGCGCGCTACCATCTCGGTCTGCACGATTTCTCCCGTATCGGTGTCGGCGCCGGTCCGACGCTGATCGGCGCGCTCAAGCACGACCGCATCGCATGCGGGATGACGACGCAGCCGACCGTCAATGCGATCGAGAAGATGAAGGTCGGCTATTCGGCGATCGATCTGGCGACGGCCGACGGCGTGAAAAAGTGGCTGGGCGGCTATTGGCCGACGGCGGCGGTGCTTGCCCGTACCGATTGGGTCAAGGCGCATCCGAAAGAGACGCAGGCGGTCGTCAACGCGATGGTCGCCACGATGCGCTGGATCAACACGCACAGCGCGGCGCAGATTGCCGATCACCTGCCGGCCGATTTCGTCAGCAATCAGCTTTCGACCAAGGACGAATACGTGAAGGCGCTTACGATGGACAAGGGTCAGTTCCTGCCGGACGGCCTGATGCCTCAGGACGGCCCGCAGACGGTGCTGGCGGTCGAAAAGTTCGCCGGCAAGATCTCCAAGCCGGTCAATCTCGACGTGACCTACACCAACGAGTACGCCATCAAGGCCAACGCGATGCTCGCGAAAGAGGGCGACGCGGGGAAATAACCGAATGCGCGATCATTCGTTTCAGGACCTGGATCAATTATGCTCTAGGATCTCGTGAGTCCATCTGAACGACCGGTTCGGCGTTGCAAGCCGTTCCGGTCGTTCGCCTGATTGTGAATAGAGCAATGAAACTGCTGCTCGTGGAAGACAATGAGGAGTTCGCCCTCTGGCTGAGCAAGCCGCTTCGGACGGATGGGTTCGAGGTCGAGTGCGTGTACGAGCGCGCGACGGCTATTGTGCGTCTTGAACAATCACAATACAGGCTTCGCCT
>CALGFL010000468.1 GCA_937881145.1 uncultured Bordetella sp. | reverse complement strand
GCCGCATGCAGGAAAGCGGCCAGCCCAATCCGCCGCTGATCGAACTGCGCCACATGACCGACAAAGTCGCCAGCATGTTGCGCCAGATGCTCGACGCCTTCGCCCGCCTGGATCCGGTCCAGGCCGCGGCCGTCGTGCGCAGCGACAAAGAGGTGGACCGCGAATGGAAGGCGGCCCTGCGCAATCTCATCACCTACATGATGGAAGATCCGCGCACCATCTCCCACGCCATCGACCTGATCTTCATCTGCCGGGCGCTCGAGCGCATCGGCGACCACGCCAAGAACATGGCCGAGCGCGTGATCTACATGGTGCGCGGCACCGACGTGCGCCACACGGGCGTCAAGAACACCGAACGCCAGGCGCGCGGCGAAGAAGACGAGAGCGAAGCCGACGCCTGATCGCCCCCACAAGTGTCGACTGTCCGAACGATGCGCCCGTGGCGATGCCGGGGCGCATTTTTATTGAGCTTTATATGTGCCGCGGGTGCGTGACCTATATCCGCTCGACATGCGGGAAGGTTTTCGAAGCCATCACCCGGCCGCCGATTGCGCGGCGCCGTTCAGGCCTGGAAACGGGCCAGGCCATCGACGTCTTCGCCCAGCCCAAGGCGGCCTGATTCCGGCGAAGACAAAACCCGATACATCTGACTGCGCGAGAAAAGGCAATGTCATCGCACCGCGCCTGATTGCCTTTGAGCGGGCCTTCGAACAGGCAGACCGATGTTTTACATTCTGCAATCGGGGCGAAAAGTACGCTAACAGTCTGTCCGCGTAGCATTTGCGCGAGATATTGGTCCTGTATCTTCCACGGGTCTTGTTTGCATCAAAGGAATCCCATCATGGACGTGCAGCAACTTGTTGCCGAATTTCTCGCGTCGGATCACGGTAGCCAGGCGGCTCAAGCCCTGGCCGATCAGGGCGTCAACCCCGACGACGCGCAGCAGATGCTGAGCCAGGCTGCCCAGGCCGCGCATGGCCATCTCGAAGAGCAAAGTTCGGGTCTGCTGGGCAATCGTGCGGACGGCAGTTTTCTTGCCGCTTTAGCGTCGGGCCTGGTCCACGGCGAAGGCCTGGTCCAGTCGCTGGAAGACGGCGGCGCAGGCGTGCTGAACGACCGCGTCGCCGAGTCGCTGGCCGAGAAAATGGACGTGTCTCCCGATACCGCGGCAACCATCGCCGCCACGGTGACGCCCTACCTGACGTCTTTCCTGAAAGAAAAACTAACCTGAGCGCTACGATTTCTTTCCGGCGATCGCGTACTTGCAGTGCTGTACTGGCATGACCGCTTGTCCCGCCTCAATCGCGTCAAGGCTCAACGAAAATCTCAGATGCGGTATCCCATGCGAAAGCCGCCCCAGTGCTGTCCGTTGACGAAGATCGGCGCGCTGGCATCCTTCATCATGACGAACTGGCCGCCGCCCATGTCGCGGCGGTAGGTCTGCAGCAGGAAGGGCTTGGTATGCGATCCTGCTCCCAGGCCGGTGCGGTCGTTGAAAATGCGGCGATTGCGGCAATGGGCGGCGTTCCAGACCGGATCGTCCCCCTGCGGCTCCGAGAACTTCAGGTTGTGTGTGGGAATGTAGCCGCGCAAATCGATCGCCGCGCAGAACGCCACGCGCTCGTCGAAACCGAGCAGCGGTTCCTGGATGGCAGGCAGCACGCGGTCGGTGAACTCGGTAAAGCGCGTCATGTGCTGCTGCGGAGAGGTACCCGGGATGGGCGTATAAACAGCGTCGAACAGATCGGCTTGGCCGATGTCACCGCGGGCGAGCGCCGTTTCGAACACCGCGCCTATTTTCGCTGCCGCGCGCTGCACGGCCTCGATGAAGCGCGTGTCGTCGGTTCGCGCGCCGGTCGCCGCCGAGAGCTCGATCAGGTTTTCCGATACGTCGAGCAGGCGTCCCAGCTGATCTTTCGCCTGCGCGAAATTGCGGCTCGAATCCTCGACGCCGTCCGCCATCTGCTGCACCTGCGTTTCGAGGCCGTCGCATTTCACTTCGATTTCGCCGATCAGTTGGGCGATTTGCTCGGCGTGATCGTCGAGTTGCGTGATGGCCGCGCCGATGCTGTGTCCGGCCTGCCCGATCGAGCGCGTGCCTTCGCGTACGCGATGCGCGCGCTCGGCGTTCTGGGCGCCTCCGGTGATGAGATGCTCGGTTTGCTGCGTGAGCTGCGCGAGCGTCTGCTCGATCTGGCCGGTCGCCAGCGCCGTCTTGGCCGAGAGGTTTTTCACCTCGGTCGCCACGACCGCGAAGCTCTTGCCCGATTCGCCCGCGCGCGCGGCCTCGATGGCGGCGTTCAGCGCAAGCAGCTGCGTCTGGCGGGCGATTTGCGAAATTTCTTCCGAGACCTTCGAAACGTGCGCCAGCGCGTCCTTGAGCGCTCCGATCTGGCTTTCGAGATCGGTCACGCCTTCGACCAGGCCGTGGATGTCGTCCAGCGACGCGTCGATGGTCTGCTGCGACGATTGCACCAGGGCCGCGGTGCTGGTGCTGACTTCGCGCATCGCGCGGGCCGCGCTGGCGATCTGGTGGTTGCCCGCCAGCGTATGCGCGGCCGATTCGCGCAGCGCATGGCAGACGGTGGCCTGGTGCTGGACGCGCGTCGCGACTTCGTCGACGTGGCCCGATACGTCACAGATTTCAATGCCGAGGCGGCCGGCTTGTGCGGCGATATCGCCGACGATCCCCTCCGAGTTCCCCGTGCGCAATGTGCGCCGCAGGCTCAAACGCAAGCGTGGCATAGCGTGTCTCCAGTGGGCTGGCATTTCTTGTATTAATAATTTGCGTCTGACCATAGCGCATTTGTGCATTTTGCGCAGCCGGTTTGCCCCGGCCCGGCGCTTTTTATTCGTCGCCCGTGATCTGCAAAGATCAAATACAAGAATGCTGTTTCAAGCCATTTTTTTATCGGGCCGCCAGCTTGAAATCGCGTATCCGGCAATTTATATAGATAGACCGTAAATCGATGTTCCATCCGGAGGAGGGTAGATGAATACCAAACCCCGTTTTTCCGGACTTGAATGGCTGAGGTTCTCGCTCGGCGTTTTCGTCATGATCTATCACACGGCGCCGAACTATCCGCAGTTCGACCGTGTGCCCTGGCTGAAAGATATCGCCAGCATGGGGCTCTATGCCACCAGCACTTTCTTCGTCCTGTCCGGCTTTCTGCTCGCGCACGTGTATTTCAATCAGGGCCGGATGCGCGAGCCGGCAAGGAGCTTCTGGCTCAAGCGCTTCAGCAATCTCTACCCCATCCATATCGTCGCGCTCGGCGCATCGATCCTGGCATTGTTGTTGATGCATCAGCTGTCGATCCCGCCGGACGGCCCCGGCGCCACGCCGCGCTTTGTCATCTACGACACTCACGATATAAGCGGGCAGACCAATCCGGAGCTCTATCGGCATTACATGAGTAATAAAGAGCTGGGACTGAACGCCTTGCTCCAGCTTTTCATGCTGCAGGCCTGGAATCCGCTGTATCTCACCTTCAATGCCCCGCTGTGGTCGCTGTCCGCGCTGTTCTTCTTCTATCTGGTCGACGGCATGGATGCCGAGAACCAGCAGCGCGCGTAGGTGCTGAAGCAGCGCTACGAGAGCCTGTTCGCCGGCACCTGGACGCTGCGCAACCCGCGCA
>CALGFL010000467.1 GCA_937881145.1 uncultured Bordetella sp. | reverse complement strand
GCCGACCAGTTTGTCCAGATCGAGCGTGGTGCCCAGCGCCCACTGGTCGGCATAGCGCGTTATCCGCTTGTCGCCGCCGGTGACGTTGTGCGCCAGTTCGCCGGTGTAGCCCAGGCTGAACGACACCCCGTCGTTCGCCAGACGCGTGCGCCAGCCGCCCCAATCGCCCAGCAGATAGGGGCTGGAGGTAATGCCCTCGGCATGGGCATATGCACCCATCGTGCCAAGGATCAGCGCGCCGATCGCGGCGCTCGCCGCCTTGCGGGCAAAACGGGCTTGCAGCGTGCGGGACGGGATCCGACTTGCGTTGTCCATCGACAGTCTCCTACTGTGCGGCCCGCCGCGGCATGCGCGGCACATGGGCTCTCATTTTTTCGACGCGTGTTGCGAAGCACACGTCGCGCCGATCTCACAAATCGGTGCGGATAGGAGAATCGGCCGAATTGACAGCGCTGTCAATTAAGGGATTATCCTGACATGTCCAGGATGGATCGCAAAAAAAGCAGAAGGAAAATCAAACGGCCGCCACGCCAAAGCGGCCCGGGAACCGCGCGAACTCAGACAAGCAGCTCGATCAAAAACGGCTCCGCGCGGGCAAAACTGCTCTTCATCAGGGCGGCGCATTCTTCCAGTGTCGCGGCGCGGCGACCCGCCACGCCCATGCCCGCGGCCAGGCGCACCCAATCGAGATCCGGATCGCCGAGATCCAGCATGCTCATCGCCGTGGGTCCGGGCACCGCGCCCACGCCCTTGTACTCGCCGATCAGGATGTTGTATTTGCCGTTCTTCAGAATGACCGTCGTCACCGGCAAGCGCTCGCGCGCCTGGGTCCAGAGCGACTGCAGCGTGTACATCGCCGAGCCGTCGGCCTGAAGGCTGATCACGCGGCGCTGGCCGCCCGCGCCGATGGCGGCGCCGGTCGCCACCGGCATGCCGCCCCCTATCGCCCCGCCGCCCAGATGCAACCAGTCGTGCGCCGGCGCCGCGTGCGTGAATTTATAGAAGCCGCGGCCGAACGAAATGCTCTCGTCCGAGACGATGGCGTTTTCCGGCATCAGCGCCGCCACGGTTTGCGCCAACCCCTCGGGCGTCGGCGCTCCGCTTGCCACCTCGGGGCGCGGACCGGGATCGGGCAGCGGGACCGGCGGCGCGTTCAGGGCATCGGCCAGGGCCTGCAGGGCGGCGACCGGATCCTGCTCGGGACGGGAAAGCCTGTGCAGTCGAGCGGTAGGCGGATATTGCGTGGATGGCATGCCCGGATAGCCGAAGAATCCTACCGGCCCGTCCTGCGCGTTGACCAGGACGATGTGCTCGAAGCGCTCGAGCGCCTTGATCGCCGCCTCCATCGCATACGGTACGCGCTCGAGCGGCATGCGGCCTTGCCCGCGCGCCACATGGACGGCAAGAAAATCGGCCATGACCGCCGCGCCCGTGGCGCCGGCGATGCGCCAGGCCAGCGCCTGCGCGGGCGCCAGGGCGGCCTGGCCGGACAACAGGATCAAAACCTTGCCGCGATTGCCGCGCAGGATTCGGGCCGCGTTTTCGACGACCTGGCCATCGACCGCGGCGGGTTCGGCCGGCGCGACGGGCTCGGCCACGGCGCCGCCCTCGCTCCAGGACACGTCGGCTGGCAGAATGAGCGTGGCTATCTGCCCTGGAAACGTCCGCGCGGCGCGCACCGCCAGCGCGGCGTCCCGGCCCAGGTCGGCGGGGCGCATGCTGGTCTGCACCCATTGCGAAACGGTCCGGGCCATGCCGTCGGTATCGGCGGTCAGCGGCGCGTCGTAGGGTCGGTGGTAGGTCGCCTGGTCGCCCACGATGTTGACGATGCCGCTGCGCGCGCGGCGCGCGTTGTGCAGGTTTGCCATACCGTTGGCCAGGCCTGGCCCGCAATGCAGCAGCGTACAGGCGGGCTTGCGCGCGATGCGGTAGTAGCCGTCGGCCATGCCGGTGACGATGTTCTCCTGCAGGCCGAGCACGCATTTCATGCCGGGAACCTGGTCCAGCGCCGCCACGAAGTGCATCTCGCTGGTTCCCGGATTCGCAAAGCACGTGTCCACGCCCGACGCGAGCAAGGTCTGCACGAGGCTTCTGGCGCCGTTCATCGATTTGTCCTTGCGGATGTTTAGAACTGGTAGCTGTACGTCGCCTGGATCACTTCCATGCCCGGGTTCGGCGTCTTGATATCGGCGTTGGAGTAGTGCGAGAAGCGCACGCCGACGCGGCTGTGCCTGTCCAGCAGATAGCCCATGCCGATATGGTCGCCGAACTGCAAGGCCGTGGAATAGTTCTTGCCGGCGAACGAAGTGCGGTTGAACACGGTGGGGCCGGCGCCGGCCTCGACATAGAACCGCTGGCTCGCTCCCATCCACCAGCGGAACATGGGAATGGCGCTGATCTGCCAGGCCGAGGCGGGCTGCTGGCCATCGTGCGCCTGCCAATAGGCCAGGCCGATTTCGGGGGTGAGATCCACCCGACCCAGGCTGCCGCCGAAGGAATGCGTCCAGAAAGACGGCGTTTCGTAGTGCACGCCGAGCCGCGCAAAGCGGTTGCCCAGGCCGTATTGGATGCCTATGCCGCCTTGCGTGCCCAGCTCGTTGGTCCGGGCTTGGGTCTGAGCCATGGCCTGCGGGACGGAGCCGGCCATGGCCAGCCCTGCAAGTCCGATCAGAATCTTGGGCTTTACGCTACAAAGCATTAAATCCTCATTATTATCAAAATGTTACGCGCATAACCTTATCAGAAATCTAGATTCGGCGAGATGAAAATGCGTCAACGGATCCCAGAGTAGGGACAGACCTTGATGCACAAAGACAACGGCCGCCCGAAAGGGCGGCCGTTGTCTTTGCAAAACAGGCGCGGCAATCAGGCCGCGACCACGTCGACCGGCTGGCGGCTCATGAGCGCCATCAGGCGGGCCAGCTCTTCGCGCAGCTGGCGGCGATCGACCACCATGTCGATGGCGCCCTTCTGCAGCAGCAGCTCGGAGCGCTGGAAGCCTTCGGGCAGCTTTTCGCGCACGGTCTGCTCGATCACGCGCGGGCCGGCGAAACCGATCAGCGCCTTGGGTTCGGCGATGACCACGTCGCCCACGAAGGCGAAGCTGGCCGACACGCCGCCCATGGTGGGGTCGGTCAGCACGCTGATGAAAGGCTGGCCGGCCTCGGCCAGGCGCGTGAGCATGGCGGTGGTCTTGGCCATCTGCATGAGCGACAGCAGGCTCTCCTGCATGCGCGCGCCGCCCGAGGCCGCGACGCAGATGAAGGGCGTATGGTTGGCGATGGCGGCCTTTACGCCGCGTGCGAAGCGTTCACCCACCACCGAGCCCATGGATCCGCCCATGAACTCGAACTCGAAGCAGGCCACGACCGCGGGTACGCTGCGGATCGAACCGCTCATCACCACCAGCGCGTCGGTTTCGCCCGTCTGCTTGACGGCTTCGGCCAGGCGTTCGGGATACTTGCGCGTGTCCTTGAATTTGAGCGTGTCGACAGGACGCGTGGTCGAGCCGATCTCGACGCGGCCTTCCAGATCGAGCAGCATGTCGAGCCGTGCCCGCGCGCCCACACGCATGTGATGGTCGCACTTGGGGCAGACGTGCAGGTTCGCGGCCAGGTCCTCGTTGTAGAGCACCGATTCGCACGCCGGACACTTGACCCACAGACCTTCGGGCACCCGACTGGCGGTGTTTTCATTGCTGCCCTTGTTGATGCGCGGCGGCAGAAGTTTTTCGATCCAGCTCATGGAGTCTTTTTCTCTTGGATGAAACGCGGCGGCTCAGGCCGCCGGCGCAGTCGGTTTGCGGGTGGCGTCCAGCGCGGCGCGGATCGTGCCCAGCCATTGTTTCGCGGTCGTCGCCGCGGCCTCGACCTGCCTGACGGCCGGGGCGCAGGCGACGCCCTGCTCGATGGTTTCGATGAGCTTGGTGCCGATCACCACGGCGTCCGCGTGGTGCGCCACGCGCACCGCGCTTTCGGCGTCTCGGATGCCGAAGCCCACGCCCACGGGAATCTTCACGTGACGGCGGATCGTCGCCAGACGCTCGGCCACGTCGTCGGTGTTCAGGCTGGCCGAACCTGTGGTTCCCTTGAGCGAAACGTAATAGACGTAGCCGCGCGCCACGCGGGCCACGGACTGGATGCGCTCGTCGGTGGAGGTCGGCGCCAGCAGGAAGATGGGATGGATGCCGTTGCGGTCGAGCTGCTCGGCGAATTCGCCGGTTTCTTCGGGCGGACAGTCCACCACCAGCAAGCCGTCCACGCCGACCGCGCGGGCGCGCTGCGAAAACGCCGCGTAGCCCATGCGCTCGATGGGATTGGCATAGCCCATGAGCACGATGGGCGTGCGCGGATCGTCGCGGCGGAACTCCGATACGAGATCCAGCAGGCGCGACAGCGTCATGCCCTGGGCCAGCGCGCGCTCGGCGGCGCGCTGGATGACGGGGCCGTCGGCCATGGGGTCGGAAAACGGCACGCCCAGCTCGATGATGTCTGCGCCGGCCTGGACCAGCGCGTGCATCAGGGGAACGGTCGCATCGGGCGACGGGTCGCCGGCAGTGATAAAGGGCACCAGCGCGACACGGCCGGTTTCGGCCAACCGGCGCAGCGCGGTATCGATACGGTTCGCTTCAGTCATGATGCCTGCCTCACAGTGCGATGCCCGCGCGTTCGGCGACGGTGTGCATGTCTTTGTCGCCCCGGCCCGAGAGATTGACCAGGATGATCTGGTCCTTGGGCAGCGTGGGCGCCATCTTGATCGCCTGGGCGACGGCGTGCGCAGACTCCAGCGCGGGGATGATGCCTTCGATGCGGCAGCAGCTGTGGAAAGCCGCCAGGGCCTCGTCGTCGGTGACGTTGACGTACTGGGCGCGGCCGGTATCGTTCAGCCAGGCGTGCTCGGGGCCGACGCCGGGGTAGTCCAGGCCCGCGGATACCGAATGGGATTCGATGATCTGGCCGTCGTCGTTTTGCATGAGATAGGTGCGGTTGCCATGCAGTACGCCCACCTTGCCGGCGGCGATGGCCGCGGCGTGACGTCCGGTCTGCACGCCCTCGCCCGCCGCCTCGACGCCGATCAGGCGCACGGATTCGTCCGGGATATAGGGATGGAATATGCCGATGGCGTTGGAGCCGCCGCCCACCGACGCCACCACGTAATCGGGCTGACGGCCGGCGGCTTCGGGCATCTGCACGAGGCATTCCTTGCCGATGATGGTCTGGAAGTCGCGCACCATGCGCGGATAGGGATCGGGGCCCGCCACCGTGCCGATGATATAGAAGGTATTTTCGATGTTGGTGACCCAGTCGCGCATGGCCTCGTTGAGTGCGTCCTTCAGGGTGCGCGAGCCGGACTCGACCGGCACGACCTGGGCGCCCAGCAACTTCATGCGGTAGACGTTGGCGGCCTGGCGGCGCACGTCTTCGCTGCCCATGTAGACCACGCATTCCATGCCGTAGCGCGCCGCCACCGTGGCCGAGGCCACGCCGTGCTGGCCGGCGCCGGTCTCGGCGATGACGCGCGGCTTGCCCATGCGGCGGGCCATCAGGGCCTGGCCGATGCAGTTGTTGATCTTGTGCGCGCCGGTGTGGTTGAGGTCTTCGCGCTTGAACCAGATCTGGGCGCCGCCCAGCTCGCGCGACCAGCGCT
>CALGFL010000466.1 GCA_937881145.1 uncultured Bordetella sp. | reverse complement strand
CGCGCGGCCATCGCCGACGTGCTGCGAGGGCAGGACGACCGGCTCGTCGTCGTCGTCGGGCCGTGCTCGATCCACGATCACGACCAGGCCATCGAATACGCCAAGCGTCTGAAAACCGCGGCCGACGCGCTCTCGCAGGATCTGCTGATCGTGATGCGCGTGTATTTCGAAAAGCCGCGCACCACGGTGGGCTGGAAAGGCTACATCAACGATCCGAGGCTGGACGGAAGCTTTCGCATCAACGAGGGCCTGCGCCGCGCGCGCACGCTGCTGCTGGAAATCAGCGAGCTCGGCCTGCCCATCGGTACCGAATTTCTCGATCTGCTGAGCCCGCAGTTCATCGCGGACCTGATTTCCTGGGGCGCAATCGGCGCGCGCACGACCGAGAGCCAGAGTCATCGGCAGCTCGCCTCGGGCCTGTCCTGCCCGATCGGCTTCAAGAACGGCACCGACGGCGGCGTGCAGGTGGCGGCGGATGCGATCGTCGCCGCGCGCGCCAGCCACGCCTTCATGGGCATGACCAAGATGGGTATGGCCGCGATCTTCGAGACACGCGGCAACGAATCCGCGCACGTCATCCTGCGCGGCGGTAAAAAGGGGCCGAACTACGACGCCGCGTCCATCGGGGCGACCTGCGAGGCGCTGCGCAAGCTCGGGCTTGCCGAGCAGGTGATGGTCGATTGCTCGCACGCCAATTCGAACAAATCGCATCAGCGCCAGATCGAGGTGGCGGCCGACCTGGCGAAGCAGGTCTCCGGCGGTGAGACGCGCATCATGGGCGTGATGATCGAAAGCCATCTCGAAGAGGGCCGCCAGGACCAGAAGCCCGGGGTGCCGCTCAAGTATGGCGTGTCGATCACCGACGCATGCATCTCGTGGGCCCAGACCGAGCCGGTGCTGCACACGCTGGCCGGCGCGGTGCGCGCGCGGCGGGCGCGCTGACCCGCGCCACGGTCAGTTGTTCATGATCGCGGCGAGAAATTCATCCAGCGAGAGGGATTTCAAGCCGCCGTCGCTGGAACCGAAAGTCTCGAGCAGCGACTCGATGCTCTGCGGCGCGCTGAAGTAATAACCTTGAACGAGCTGGATCGAGGTGTGCTCTTCAAGGTAAGTCAGTTCTTCTTGCGTCTCCACGCCTTCGGCGACGACCTCGATCTTGAGCGCCTGGCATAACGACTCGATGGCCTTGAGTATGCCTTGGCTGCGGGGCCGTTCGTGGATCGACGAGATGAAAGTGCGGTCGACTTTGATTTCGTCGGCCGTGATGTCCGCCAGCGTGGAGAGCGAAGAGAAGCCCGTGCCGAAGTCGTCGATGGAGACGCGCACGCCCATCTCGCGCAGGCGCGGCAAGACCTGATTCTGGAAGCGCTCGGTGACAAGCGCGTCTTCCGTCAGTTCCAGGATGATCGAGGTGGTGAGGCCTTCGGCTTGCAGGCTGTCGATCAGCGAGCTCATGAAAGGCACATCGCTGGCCTGCCGGGCCGCGATGTTGATGCTGATCGAGACGTTCTCGCCGAAGCGGCTTTGAAACTGCGACAGGCAATTGGCTACGTCGTCCAGCACGAAATGGGTGATGGCGTCGATGAGGCCGAGCTCGGTCGCCAGGGCGATGAACTCGCTCGGGCCCATCACTTGGGCACCGTCTTCTATCCAGCGCACGAGCGCTTCGAAACCTATGATCTTGCCCAGCTTGATCGAAATCTTGGGCTGCAGATAGGTGCGGAAGTGCCGGCCTCGAACCGCGGTGCGCAGACGCTGCTCCATGCTCATGCGCGCGATCATCGCATCGTTCATCGCCAGGTCGAAACAGCAGGCCGACCCTTTGCGGATGGATTTGGCGTGATACATCGCGCTGTCGGCGCAGCGCTGCAGGGTGTCGTAGGTCTGGCCGTGCAGCGGGAATATGCTGGCGCCGATGGTCGCCGAAGTCAGCAATTCGTGCCCTTCGATGAGAAACGGCTCTTTCATCGCGCTGGTAATGCGATCCATCAGTCGCGGCAGCTGTCGCGGGTCTTCGAGCGGGTCGATCAGCAGCAAAAACTCGTCGCCGCTGATTCTGGCAAGCGTATCGCAAGGGCGCGTCTGGCCTGCGATGCGCTTGGCCACGGCGCGCAGCAGCTCGTCGCCTATCATGTGGCCGTAATAATCGTTGATGCTTTTGAAGTTGTCCAGATCGATGAACGCAAGCGCGAACATCTCGCCGTCGGCGCGGTCCAGCATCGCCGCATCGACGCGCTTCTGGATCAGGATCCGGTTCGGCAGGCCCGTCAGTTGGTCGTGAAAGGCGAGAAACTTGAGCTCTTCTTCGAAGCGCTTGCGTTCGGTGATGTCGATGCTCGTGGAGACCAGCATCCTTTCCTCGCCGACTTCGACAGGCCAGCCGGTCACGAGCAACGTGTGCGGTTTGTTCTCGATCGTAACGACGCGTTCGTGCAGCCATGTCTCGCTGCCGCCCAGGCGCTTCAAAAAGCGTTCGCGCCGCTGCGCAATCTGCTCGGGTGTCGCCTGGCGCACGCCAAACGGAATGCTACCGCGCAGGTGCGTGATCTTGTCGCCAATGGCGAGGGCGGCTTGTTCGTTGAGTACGAGCAGGCGGCCTTCGCTATCCTGAACCGAGAGGCCTACCGGCAACGCGCCCACGACAGCTTCGAGCAGTGCCGAGCTGTCATGCTTTGCCTTCGAGTAGGTATGCGTCGAATTTCTGTCCATCGTTCTGTCGCTCAGTCGGCCTCAGGGCCGCTTTACGCAAGAACAATGGGAAATACACGAAGCCGGAAGAGGGGTTCCGGACATGGGGTGTCTCCTTGCTATGTTTGTTCGGCTCTGACGGCCGCTTTTTCTTTCCGCAAGGTCGATGCCGACAAGCGGGAGTGTCTGACTTATTGAGCTAAAACGGGATTTGATTGTTCGGGGCGACGCGCACGCCCGAACTCTCGGAATAACCCACCATTATCGTCGAGTTTTTCGTTCTGTCTTTCTCTAATTTGTAATATCGATCTTGCCGGGGCATATTTGCGACAACGCCAGGCGGCTTGGCGAGCGTCGCCCGGCGAGCGTCGCCCGGCCCAAATCCATCGAGGGCGCCGACGAATCGGCGCCCCGGAATCGTCCGCCGGACGAAGGTCAAAGCCCGAAATAAGTCTCGCGCACGGCGTCGCTGGCTTCGAGTTCGGCGCGCGTACCCGAAATCCGCACCTTGCCGTGGTCGAGCAGATACCCGCGATCGGCCAGATCCAGGAAGGCGATGTTCTGCTCGGCAATCAAGAGCGACGTGCCGTCGCCGATGGTCGCGCGCAGCGCATCGATCACGTTTTTCACGAAGACCGGCGCAAGCCCCGAGGAGGGCTCGTCCATCAGCAAAAGCCGCGGCTCGGCGATCAGCACCTTCGCGATACCGAGCATCTTGCGCTGCCCGCCGGACAGGCTGGCAGCGGCCGCGCGCCGCTTGGACGCCAGCGCGGGAAAGAGCTCGAACAGCGCTTCCTTGCGTTGGCGTATCTTGGCCTCGGGCATGAAATAGCCGCCCAGGGCGATGTTCTCGTCGATCGACAGCGTGGGAAACACGCCGAGTTCCGACATGAACGCGATGCCGCGCTTGATGCGCTGGTCGGGCCGCAGCGTGTCGATGCGCTCGCCATCGAGCAGGATGCTGCCGCCCCGGCAGGGCAAAAGGCCGATCAGCGTGCGCAGCAAGGTGGTCTTGCCTGCGCTGTTCGCGCCCAGCAGCAGCACGGTCTGTCCCGGATCGACCTGCATGTCGACACCCCAGAGCACTTGCATCGCACCGTATCCGGCCTGGACGCCTTCGATTTTCAGGGATGCCGACATCATGCCACTCCAATAAATGCCGCGATCACCTCCGGGTCGCGCGACGCGGCCGAAAGCGGTCCTTCGAACAGCATCCGCCCCGCGCCCAGCACGATCACGCGTTCGGTGATGCGGTTGAGAAATTCAAGCAAGTGCTCGACCACGACCATGGCGATGCCGCGCGCCGACAGCTTTTTCAGCAGATCGGCGATCACGTGCAGTTCGGCCGGACTCAGGCCCGCGCCGATTTCGTCCACGAGCAGCAGCTTGGGCCGGGTCGCGAGGGCGCGCCCCAGGTCGAGCAGCTTCTGCTGGTTCACGGTCAACGAACCCGCGTTGCGCGATGCCAGCTCCAGGAGACCGATGTCGTGCAGGATCGGATCGATCTCGGACATGGGCAGGTGCACGGCGCGCGCGGCCACCTCGATATTCTCGCGCGCGGTCATGTCGCGAAATACCTTGGGCACCTGGAAGGTGCGGTTGATGCCCAGGTGCGAGCGCCGGTGCATGGGCAGGCGATTGATCTTGTGGCCCTGGAAGTCGACCTCGCCCTGGTCGGCCTGCAGCAGGCCCGAGATCACGTTGATCGTGGTCGTCTTGCCCGAGCCGTTCGGGCCGACGAGCCCGACGATTTCGCCGGGCGAAACCGAGAAGTTGACGTCGTTCAGGACGACTTGTGCGCCGAAGTGCTTATGGACTCCGACCAGACGTAGCAGTTCAGAAGACATTGATCCCCCGGCGTTGCAGCAGAGACAGGAGGCCACCCGGCAGGAACAGCACCAGCAGCACGATGAGGCCGCCGTAGATGAGCTGGAAGTATTGCGGCGTGGAGATGCCGATTGCCGAGTAGAGGATGTAG
The DNA here is from genome assembly GCA_937881145.1 of uncultured Bordetella sp. Classification (GTDB taxonomy): domain Bacteria; phylum Pseudomonadota; class Gammaproteobacteria; order Burkholderiales; family Burkholderiaceae_B; genus Bordetella. Next base: position 1,432 of record CALGFL010000466.1, on the reverse strand, counting down.
AGGAGCGCCGCACCGACGATGGGGCCGATCACGGTTCCGACACCGCCGAAAAGCGCGAACACGATGGCGAACACCGAGAAGTCCAGGGTGAACACCGCGTCCGGATAGAACACCGAGATGCCCCATGCGTAGACGCCGCCCGCCAAGCCCGCTATCAGGGCCGAGACCAGCCATGCGATCAGGCGATGGCGCACCACGTTCAGGCCCGCCATGGCCGCGCTCACCGGATCTTGCTTGATCGCGCGCAGCGCCATGCCGAAGCCGGACGAGCGGAAGTAGGCCGCCAGCCCGCACGCGACGAGCAGCACGACGAGCATGCAGTAATAGCTCGCTGCCGGATCATAGACTTGCTCGATCTTCAGCCCGTACGGCCCCCCCGTGATATCGGCCAGATCCGGGTTGGACACGACGAAGAAAAGGATCTGCGACGCCGCGAGATTGGCGATCGAAAAGTAGGCACCCGACAAGCGCAGCAGCGGCCCGAGTATGACGCCGATCAGGGCCGCTGCGAGCCCGCCGCCGGCGACACAGACCAGCACCGGCAAGTGGGTGTGCAGCACCAGCAGCGAGGTCGCGTAGGCGCCACTGCCAAAAAACCCCACATAGCCGAAAGGCAGGTAGCCGGTGAAGCCATACAGCAGGTTGAGCCCTTGTGCGAGCACGATGAACGTCATGATCGTGAACACCAGGGACTGGTTGGCGTAGAGGTGCGGCGCGACGAGAAAAACCGCGGCCAGCACCACGAGCAGGATGATGCTCGTGCGCAGGCGGTTCGGCGCGGCCGAACCGTTTTGAGTCGAAGTTGAATTAAGCAAGACGCACCGCCTTTCCGAGCAGACCCGAAGGACGAATGAGTACGATGATCAGGAGCAGCGCGTAGGGCACCACGTTCGACCACGACGAATAGTAGGTTTGCATCAGCATCGTGCCCAGGCCGAACACCAGGCCGCCCACGATGGTGCCCAGCGGGTTGCCGAGCGAGCCGATGATCACGATGGCGAATGCGGTAGTGGTCAGGCCGTCGCCCAGATCGGGCGACACCGAGCCGAGCAGATACGGCACGAACACGCCCGCAATGCCCGCAAGGGCGAGACCCGCGACGAAAGCGATCGCCGACACGCGGCGCACGTCGATGCCGGTCGCGACCGCTTCGTCGCGTTCGGCCATCACGGCGCGTGTCGCATAGCCCAGGCGCGTGCGCGAGAAGTACAGCCACAGCAGGGCGAGCGCGGTCAGGCTCACGCCCGCGGCCCACCACCAGCTATCGGGGAACTCCTGGCCGAACAGTCCCAGGCTGCCGCTGCCCAGCGCGTCCTCGGGCAGCGAGCGCTGGTCCGCGCCGAACAGCAGCATCGTGACCGCCGTGAGCATCTGGCCGATGCCGAAAAAGAGAATGAACGACAGCATTTCGGGGTCGTCGCTGCGCTGCAGC
>CALGFL010000465.1 GCA_937881145.1 uncultured Bordetella sp. | reverse complement strand
TGCTGGTGGAGCGCTATGCCACGCTCGGCGGCGTCTGCCTCAACGTGGGCTGCATCCCGTCCAAGGCCTTGCTGCACGTGGCCTTCGTGATGGACGAGGTCAGCCACTTCGAGGCGCTGGGCGTGAGCTTCGGCAAGCCGGTGGTGAACATCGAGAAGCTGCGCGCCCACAAGGACAAGGTCGTCGGCAAGCTGACCGGCGGCCTGGCGGCCATGGCCAAGATGCGCAAGGTCACTACGGTGCGCGGCTACGGCGCCTTTGTGGGTGCCAACCACGTGCAGGTCGAGGAGACCACGGGCGACGGCCAGGAGAAGACCGGCAAGACGCAGACCATCGCGTTCAAGAACTGCATCATCGCGGCCGGCTCGCAGGCGGTGCGCCTGCCGTTTATGCCGCAGGACCCGCGCGTGGTCGATTCGACGGGCGCGCTGAACCTGCAGAGTGTTCCCAAGCGCATGCTGGTCCTGGGCGGCGGCATCATCGGCCTGGAGATGGGCACGGTCTACAGCACGCTGGGCGCGCGCCTGGATGTGGTCGAAATGCTGGACGGCCTGATGCTGGGCGCGGACCGCGACCTGGTCAAGGTCTGGCAGAAGCTGAACGCGCCGCGCTTTGACAACATCATGCTCAAGACCAAGACCGTGGGCGCCAAGGCGACTGCGGCCGGCATCGAGGTGACGTTCGCCTCGGCCGAAGAGGGCGGCAGCGCGCCCGCGCCGCAGACTTACGACGTGGTGCTGCAGGCCGTGGGCCGCACGCCCAATGGCAAGAGGATCGGCGCCGACAAGGCCGGCGTGGCCGTGTCCGACCGCGGCTTCATCGCGGTGGACAAGCAGATGCGCACCAATGTGCCGCACATCTACGCCATCGGCGACGTCGTGGGCCAGCCCATGCTGGCGCACAAAGCCGTGCATGAAGGCCACGTGGCCGCCGAAGCCATCGCCGGCGAGAAGTCCTTCTTCGATGCGCGCGTCATCCCGGGCGTGGCCTATACCGACCCCGAGGTGGCCTGGGTGGGCCTGACCGAGGACGAGGCCAGGAAGCAGGGCATCAAGATCGAGAAGGGCGTGTTCCCCTGGGCGGCCTCGGGCCGTGCGATCGCCAACGGCCGCGACGAGGGCTTCACCAAGCTGATCTTCGACGCCGAGACGCATCGCATTCTCGGCGGCGGCATCGTCGGCACGCATGCCGGCGACATGATCAGCGAAGTGGTGCTGGCCATCGAAATGGGGGCCGACGTGGTCGACATCGCCAAGACCATCCACCCGCATCCCACGCTGGGCGAGTCGGTCGGCATGGCGGCCGAAGTGGCCGAAGGCGTGTGCACCGACCTGCCTCCCGTGCGCAAGAAAAAATAATTCGGCGCCTGGCGCATCATGCATAAAAATGCGGCCTGCGGGCCGCATTTTTATGCATGATGACGAATCGGCTGGAGACTCGGGCGAACGCCGTCTCTATTGGTGAGTGGAGACATGGCTGCCGACCACGCCGGCATCCACGGTGCCGTACATCTCGTATTGCGAGCAGCCGGCCAGACCGGCGAGCAGAGCGGCGGCCATTGCGAGGGCAGGAAGCCGGAGGATCTTCATGGGATCAACCCGTCGCCGTCCCGCAGGCATCGCGGCGAAAGCAATTTGCCGCATGGTCGTTGACCATGCCTATGGCCTGCATCCACGCATAGGCGATGGTCGGGCCGACGAACTTGAAGCCACGCCGCTTGAGTTCTTTTGAAATCTGCTCGGACAGCGGTGTACTGGCCACGCGGGTGTGGCCGTCGCTGAGCAAGACCTTGCCTTGCGTGAACGACCAGCAGAAGTCGTTGAATTTCTCGCCGCGCGCTTGCATCTCGCAATAGATTTGCGCGCCGCGCAGGGTCGCCTCGATCTTGGCGCGGGAGCGGATGATGGCGGGATCTCCCAAGAGTCGCAGCACATCGTCTTCGCCGTACCGGGCCAGCGCATGCGGATCGAAATCGGCGAAAGCCGCGCGCAGGGCCTGGCGCTTGCGCAGCACCACCAGCCAGGACAAGCCCGCCTGGAAGCTTTCCAGCATCAGGCATTCCCACAGGGCGCGGCTGTCGCGCATGGGCACGCCCCATTCATGGTCGTGATAGTCGCGCATGAGCGGGTCGTTGTCGGCCCAGTCGCAGCGATGCATTTCGGTCATGCCTGTCTCCATGTAAGCGATGCTCGGCATATTGGACCATAATGGAATCCCGCCGGGCCGCGCCCCGGTGCTCCGATAGTCACTACCCGGCGTCAGCACACAGACTCATGTTCAACGGGATCGCACCCATCGGCGTTTTCGATTCAGGCCTGGGGGGCATGTCGGTCGCGGCCGCGATCCGCCGGCGCCTGCCGAACGAAGCCATCGTCTACGTTGCGGATTCCGGCTTCGCGCCTTACGGCGAAAAGACGGATGCCTTCATCAAGGCGCGCAGCCGCACGCTGGCGCACTGGCTGATCCGGCACGGCGCGAAAGCGCTGGTCATCGCATGCAACACGGCGACGACGCACGCCATCGCGCAGCTTCGCGGCGAGTTCGACATACCCGTCATCGGCGTGGAGCCCGGCATCAAACCGGCGGCGCAATCGTCGGCGGCAAAAGTCGTCGGCCTGCTGGCGACGGCCGCCGTATTTGGCCTGGGACGGCGCCGACGCGCTCTGGCTCGTCGACGCCGTCTCCTCGGGGGCTGAGGCGGGGACGATCCATCGGCTCGACGCCGGTGTGAGCGAGCTGCCGGCGTCGGTCTTTCGATCCTCGACGCACCACGTCGGGCTCGCCGAGGCGGTCGAGCTCGCACGCGTCCTCGGGCGCCTGCCGG
>CALGFL010000464.1 GCA_937881145.1 uncultured Bordetella sp. | reverse complement strand
CCTCACCATTAGCGGCATGCCGCACGGCATGAACCATACCGCGCAGGCCCAGGCCCATATCGACAGCACGGCGGTCGCGCACAATCTGGCGCAGATCCGCAAACGGCTGGGCACGAGCCGCGCCCGCATCTGGGCCACGGTCAAGGCCGATGCCTATGGCCACGGCATCGCGCGCGTGCTGCCTGGCCTGACCGACGCCGACGGCCTGGCCGTGCGGGACCTGCCCGAAGCGCAGGTGTGCCGCGCGGCAGGCTGGCACGGCCCCATCCTGGTCTACGGCGGCCTGCACCGTCCGGACGAGGTGGCGCTGCTGGGCGCGTCCGACCTGCATCTGGTGATTTCGCACGCGGCCCAGCTGGCCTGGCTGCAGGCCGCGGCGCCGTCGGGCCAGCCACCGTCGGTGTGGCTGCGCTATGCCGGCGACACGCGCCTGGGCGGCTTCGACGACGAGGACTATGCGCAAGCCTATGCGCGCTGCGCCGCGCTGCGCGAGCAAGGCCGGATCGCGGATATCGGCCATTTGAACCACTACGCGCGCTCCGAAGACGCAGACGGCATCGCCGAGGCCGATCTGCATTTTCGCCGCGCCATCGCGGGCCGTCCGGGGCCCCTGTCCACCTGCAATTGCGCCGCGCTCTTGCTGCACCCTGAGCATGCCGCGCAAACCGATTGGATACGCCCCGGTCTCATGCTCTACGGCGCGAGCCCGATTCCCGATGTGCACCACGGGCCGGGCCTGGGCCTCAGGCCCGTCATGCGTTTCACAGCCCGCCTGCTCGGAACGCAGACCCTGCCGCAAGGCGCCGGCCTGGGCTACCGCGCGGCCTTCACCGCGCCCCAAGACATGCGCGTGGGCCTGGCCAGCTGCGGCTATGCCGACGGTTATCCGCGCCATGCCCACACCGGCACGCCGCTGCTGGTCGACGGCCAACCGACCCGGTTGCTGGGCCGTCCCGCCATGGACACCCTGGCGGTCGATCTGACGGATGTCGATGTGTCCGGTCCGGACGCGGTCGTCGTGCTTTGGGGCGATCCGCGCAATACGGTGGAAGCCGTCGCCGCGTCGGCCGGCACGATTTCCGCCGCGCTGCTCACGGGCCTGACCCCGCGCGTGGCCATGCTTGGCGATTAGGCCGGCACGCCGCGACAGGCGCTTTTCAAGAAGAAGACGGCAGCGCGGCGCGGGCGCGCAGCGCCGGCGCGAACAACAGGAACAAGGCGGTCGCCGCGAGATAGATGCCGCCCGTCAGCGCCAGCCCCAGACCCAGTCCATGTGCGCCGAACAGCGCGCCCACCACCAGCGGTCCGGCCATCTGGCCCAGCTTGTCGGCGGCCCGCAGCACGCTGGTCGCACCGGCCACGCCGTAGTTCTGCACATCCGACAGCGCCAGCATATAGGGCGTCTGCGCCGCCCCCGTGCAGCAACTGGCCAGCGCCAGCGTCAGCACCGCCAGGGCCGCGGCCAGCAGGCCGCTGTCGAAATACAGGCCCAGCAAGCCCAGGCTGCCCACCACGCCGCCGGCCACGATCCAGTGCTTCTTGACCGCGAACCGATCGGCCAGCCGGCCCATGAGCGGCCCGACATAGATCACGCAAACGCCATAGATCATCAGCACGCGGCCGACGCTGGACGAGGCCGAGCCCTGAGCCTCGAGGTAGAGCGGCAGCGCGAAGGACAACAGGCCCACTTGCGCGATGGAGAAGGGAATCACGCTGCCCAGCAACAGCAAGCCGAAATCGCGCGTGGCCAAAAGCCTGAGCGTGGACGACAGGCGCGCGCGCACCGGCGGCGCGACGCGCTCGACCTGCGTCTGCACGCGGGCCATGTAAGGGCGCATCAGCACCAGCACGCCCACGCAAGGCAGGATCAGCATCACCGCCCCCACCCCGAACACCGCGCGAAATCCCAGTTGCTCCATCAACATCGCCCCCACGGCGGCGCCGGCCATATGCCCCGCGAACAGGCCCGCGATCAAACCCGTCATGTTGCGGCCCCGGGATGCGGCCGGGCTGCCGGTCACCACGAAGCCTTGCAGGCCCATCCAGGTGAGCCCGTAGCCCAGCCCCACCAGGCCGCGTGCCGCCACGAACCAGGGCAGATTGGATGCCCAGGCGCAGGCCAGGAAGCCGGCCAGGGAGATGCCCAGGCCCGTCAGCACCGGCACTTGCCATCCCTTGCGGTCAGTCAAGCTGCCCGCCAGCAGCGAGGCGATCAGACCGCATGCCATCTCGACCGAAATCGGCAAGGCCATCAGCATGGCGGGCCGCAGATGCAGGCCCGCGGCGGGCAGGCTGCGGGCGTACAAAGGCAGGAACCCCAGCGGCAAGGCCCAGGCGAAAAGAAAGCCGAACATCACCGGCCGGGCGATGCGGCCCACGTCGGTCATGTCGTCCAGGCGCGGCGCATCGTCGCGGCCGAGCGCGCGCGCGGCATAGGCGCGGCTCATCAGTAGAGAGAGCAGCAACAGCATTTCGATGGCGGCCACCACCGATACCACCACCACGGTCGCCGCGTCGAGCATGCGGCTGCGCACCTGGGCCGCGATCCCGCGGTCGTCCAGATGCACCACCAGACTGGCGTGCGACGAGGCGCCGCTCAAGGGCAGCACCAGCGTGAGCGCATCGGCGACGGGCCGGGTGCGCGCCAGGCCATCGACGGACAGTGCGCCGCGCGCATCGGCCCGGTCGAGCACGCGGCCCGAGGCATCGACCAGGTCTATCGCCGTGATGTTGGGAAAGTAGCCGGCCAGCCGATGGAAAGGCACTTCCACGCCGCGCAGATGATCCGGCGAGATGCCGTAGCCCAGCACGCGATTCAGATCGCGCTGCAGGCCCGCGGCGGCGGCGGCCACACTGTCGTGCGCGACTTGCAGCGAGGTATCGCGAAAGGTGGCGATGGTCGAAGCCGCGTAAATGCCCTGGGCCAGGAGCAGCGCAGCCAGGGGCACGGCGAACCGCGCCCTGCCGCCTTCGGTCAACTGCGACGGCGGCACGATCCATTTGAAAACCACCGCCAACGCAAAACCCACGAGCGCGGTAGCCAGGAACAACACGAGAAGATTGTGGACGATCAGCGCGCGGCTGGCCGCCGCGTCCTGCGCGATGGCCAGCACGACGGCGCCGGCCACGGTCTTGTTTTCGATCAGCGGCACGGCGAGAACGACGTCGCCTTGGGCGCGGCCCGAGGCCTCGTCGTTGCCCCGGCGCACCATGCCGGCAGGCATTTGGGCACTGGCCGCGTCAGCCAAGGCGCGGCCCAGTTCGTCCGCCCGCGGCACGGCCTGGCCGACGGCATCGAGCACGCGGCCATCGGCCAGCACCACGGCTACGCCGCGCGCGCCGCTCACGTCGGCCATGCCGTCGCGCAGAATGTCGTTCAGGCCGAAGAACTGCCCCAGCGGCTTGCCCAGTCGCAAGCCGTTCTGGATATTGCCCACGATGCGCTGGGCGGCGACCTCGGCGCGGTCGGCCACGGTGTCCGTGGCCAGCCGGTTCAGGGCCGACAGGCTCAAGGCGCCGATCAGCGCCTGGGCCAGGAGCAGCACGCCCAGGCAGGCGCAAGTCAACTCCAGCACGGGGCGGCGGTGCAGGCCGTTCAACAACTTCCGCAAGATCGAGTCACGCGCGATAGTCAAGGCGCCATCCAAAAGAGAAATGCGGCAAATCCACCCCGAAGGCTGGCCCGCATTTTACAATCGGTAAATCAAATACGCGCAGTCTTACTACACGCCCATCCTTTCATGCTCACGCGCTCCCTCCGCGGCAAGGTCTTTCTCCTGGTCTTCGCGATCCTGCTCGTGGTGGCGACCGTCGTCATGCTGATCACCCAGCGCGACGTCACCCAGACCGTGGTGGCCCGCGAGGAGCATGCCGTCGACAACACCCTGAACCTGGTGCTGAGCGACACCGATGCGCGCTGGGGCGCGTTGCTCGACGACAAGATCACGGTGGTGCGCCAGGACCGCAACGACCTCATCGAGCTGGGCAATATGATGAACTCGGTGCTGTCGCGCTACGCGACCCTGGCCGACACGGGCCGCCTGTCGACGCCGGCGGCGCAGCAGCAGGCCCTGGCCTGGATCGGCGATCTGAAGTTCAGCTCGCTGCGCTACGCCTTCGTCTACGACGCCCACGACAAGGTGCTGGCGGGCGGCGCGCCGGGCCTGACCGGCTTCGATCTTTCCGACATCCGCGACATCAAGGGTCAGCTGCTGTCCAAGTCCATGTTCGACGAGAGCCGCCTGTCGGGACACGGTTTCGCGCTGTTCCGCTGGCCGATTCCCGGCAGTCAGGGCGGCATGGAAACCCGTTACGCCTACTTCGGCTATTTCCAGCCCTGGAACTGGGTCTTCGCCATTTCCGACGACGCGCGCCAATTGCTCACCCTGACGCAGGCCCAGCGCCAGAACATGGAAGCCGCCGTGCGGGCCTCGCTGGCGCGCCTGACCCTGGCCAAATCGGGCTTCGTCTTCATCATGGACAACAACGGCCGGTTGATCGCGCCGCCGCCCGCCGCTCGAGCCGGGCTGCTCCATGCCATCGACAAAAGCACGGGCAAACCGCTCTCGGCCATGCTGACCCAGGCCCGGCACGCCGCCGGCCGGCTGCAATTCAGGCTGGACGCAAACGGCAATGCCTGGGAAATCGAAGCGGTCTATCACAAGCCGCTGGGCTGGACTCTGGTCGCGGCCGTGCCGCGCAGCGACTTGACCGAACCGGCGTATCGACTGGTCAACCGGCTGGCCCTGTTCTTTGCCGGCCTGCTCGCGCTGGCCTTGGCCGGGGCCTGGCTGATGGCCGCGCGCATCACGCGGCCGTTGAACCTGTTGACCGGTTATGCCCGCCAGTTGCCCGAGCAGGACCTGACCGCCCCCGTCGAAACGCCGGCCCAGATCGCGGCCCTGCCCAGGCAATACCGCGACGAAGTCGGGCGGCTCGCCGCTTCGTTTCTTTTCATGCAGGACAAGCTGGGCGAGAACGTCGCGCGCCTGATGAGCGAGACCTCCTCGCGCCAGCGCATCGAAAGCGAACTGAACATCGCCCATGAAATCCAGCTGGGCCTGCTGCCGGTGCCGCTGGCCGGCGAGATCCGCCTGCACGTGGACCTGCAAGCCGTGATGCGCCCGGCCAAGGAAGTGGGCGGCGATCTCTACGATTATTTCGAGCTGCCCGACGGGCGGCTGTGCTGGGCCGTCGGCGACGTGTCGGGCAAGGGCGTGCCGGCCGCGCTGTTCATGGCGATCACCCGCACCTTGATCCGCGCCACCGCGGAAGACGAGACCGATCCGGCCGTCATCGTGTACCGGGTCAACAACCGCCTGTCGGCCAACAATCCCAACATGATGTTCGTCACGCTGCTGCGGGGCGTGCTGGACCTCTGCAGGGGCGCGCTATCGTGGG
>CALGFL010000463.1 GCA_937881145.1 uncultured Bordetella sp. | reverse complement strand
ATGGTCATCCGCGGCGGCGAGAACGTCTATCCGCGCGAGATCGAGGAATTCCTCTATCGCCATCCCGCCATCCAGGACGTGCAGGTGGTGGGCGTGCCCGACCCCAAGTACGGCGAGGAACTCTGCGCCTGGATCATCGTCAAGCCGGGCCAGGCGCTGACCGAGGACGCCGTGCGCGACTTCTGCAAGGGACAGATCGCCCATCAGAAGATCCCGCGCTACATACGCTTCGTCGACGCTTTCCCCATGACGGTGACGGGCAAGATCCAGAAGTTCAAGATCCGCGAAACCATGCGCCACGAACTGGGGCTGGACGAGGCGAAGACGGCCTGACGGCGGCCGGCGCGCGGCGGGAGTTGATACGACGGTGACGCATCTGCCCGTCGGGATGTGCGGGCAGGCGCTTGCTGCGGATTGCCTTCTGTACGTTTTTTGCCATATAATCAAAGGCTTTCCCGCATTTATGGCGGAAAAGCCAATGTGGCTCAGGTAGGCAAGAGGGAAATCCGCTTGTCGCAAGTTCCAGGTGGCGCTTCGAAGCGCAAGCCCAGACACCCGACTACGACACTCACCGACCCCACGGCCGCCGATGCGTCCCGAAGGGTAGTTAAACTGGAAAAGCATCATGCCCAAGATGAAAACCAAGAAAAGCGCTTCCAAGCGCTTTCAGGTTCGCGGCAGCGGATCGATCAAGCGCGGTCAGGCGTTCAAGCGTCACATCCTGACCAAGAAGACCACCAAGAACAAGCGCCAGCTGCGTGGCTCGGCCGCCGTTCATGAAACCAACGTCGCGTCGGTTCGCGCGATGATGCCTTACGCTTGATAGGAGACCACCATGCCTCGCGTTAAACGTGGTGTTACCGCCCGTGCCCGTCACAAGAAAGTCCTGACCGCCGCCAAGGGTTATCGTGGCCGCCGCGGCAATGTATTCCGTATCGCCAAACAGGCGGTCATGCGCGCCGGCCAATATGCCTACCGCGACCGCCGCAACAAGAAGCGCACCTTCCGCGCCCTGTGGATCACCCGTATCAACGCCGCTGTGCGCGAAAACGGCATGAGCTACAGCGTGTTCATCGCCGGCCTGAAGAAGGCCGCGATCGAACTCGATCGCAAGGTGCTGGCCGACCTGGCCGTGCGCGACAAGGCCGGCTTTGCCGCCATCGTGCAGCAGGCCAAAGCCGCACTGGGCGTCTAAGCTGCCCAGGCAAGCAATAAACCGGTGCGCTCGAGTGCGCATCGCGCCTCAGATGGGGCTGGGGTCGATCTCCAGCCCCATTTGTATTTTCAGGGTCTGAAAAGGCCCTGTCCATCGCTTCGACAAGTTTTGCGACGCCCATGAGTACATCGCTAGACGACCTGGTTGCCCAGGCTGAACAAAGTTTCGCGCAGGCCGCAGATAACGCGGCGCTGGAAAACGCCAAGGCGCGCTTCCTGGGTAAAGAGGGCGCCCTGACGGTGCTGCTCAAGGGCCTGGGCGCGCTGTCCGCTCAAGAGAAACGCGACACCGGCGCGCGCATCAATCAGGCCAAGCAGAAGATCGAGGCGCTGCTCGTCGCGCGCCGCGCCGGCCTGGCGCAGGCCGAGCTCGACGCGCGCCTGGCCGGCGAGACCATCGACGTCACGCTGCCCGGCCGCGGCAAGCTGCCCGGCGGCATCCACCCGGTGATCCGCACCTGGGAACGGGTCGAGCAGATCTTCCGCTCCATTGGTTTCGACGTGGCCAGCGGCCCCGAGATCGAGAACGACTGGACCAACTTCACCGCCCTGAACAGCCCGCCGGACCATCCCGCGCGTTCGATGCAGGACACGTTCTACGTCGACATGAACGGCAGCGATGGCCAGCCGCTGCTTCTGCGCACGCACACCAGCCCCATGCAGGTGCGCTATGCCCGCATGCACAAGGACCACCCGCCGATCAAGGTCATCGCGCCGGGCCGCACCTATCGCGTCGACAGCGACGCCACGCACTCGCCGATGTTCCACCAGGTCGAAGGCCTGTGGATCGACGAGCACATTTCGTTCGCCGACCTGAAGGGCGTGTACACCGATTTCCTGCGCTGCTTTTTCGAAAGCGACGATCTGGTGGTGCGCTTTCGCCCGTCCTTCTTCCCCTTCACGGAACCTTCTGCCGAGATCGACATGATGTTCACGTCCGGTCCCAACAAGGGCCGCTGGCTGGAGATCTCGGGTTCGGGCCAGGTGCATCCGCAGGTGGTGCGCAATTTCGGGCTCGATCCCGAGCGCTACATCGGCTTTGCCTTCGGTTCGGGCCTGGAGCGCCTGACCATGCTGCGCTACGGCGTCAACGATCTGCGCCAGTTCTACGAAGGCGACCTGCGCTTCCTGCGCCAGTTCAACGAATAAAGAAAGAGCTGATATGCAATTTCCCGAATCCTGGCTGCGTTCGCTGGTCGACCCCAAGCTGTCCACCGACGAACTCGCGCACAAGCTCACCATGGCCGGCCTCGAGGTCGACGACCTGCAGCCCGCCGTGCCGCCGTTCTCCGGCGTGGTGGTGGCGCGCATCGAAGACATCGCCCCGCACCCGGACGCCGACAAGCTGCGCGTGTGCAAGGTCGACGACGGTTCGGGCGAGCTGCTGCAGATCGTCTGCGGCGCGCCCAACGCGGCGGCCGGCATCACCGTGCCGCTGGCGCGCGTGGGCAGCGTGCTGCCCGGCGACGTGAAGATCGGCAAGGCCAAGATGCGCGGCGTCGAGTCTTTCGGCATGCTGTGCTCGGCGCGCGAGCTGGGCATGTCGCAAGACCACAGCGGCCTGATGATCCTGTCCGGGTCGTTGGTGCCGGGCACCGACATCCGCCAGGCGCTCGATCTGGAAGACATGGTCTTCACGCTCAAGCTCACGCCCAACCGCGCCGACTGCCTGTCCGTCTTGGGCGTGGCGCGCGAAGTGACTGCGCTCACCGGCGCGCCGATGACGGCACCTTCGATGACGCCCGTGGCCGTCACCATCGACGACCGCCTGCCCGTGAAGGTGAGCGCGCCCGATCTGTGTGGCCGCTTCGCCGGCCGCGTGATCCGCGGCGTCAATGCCCGCGCCGCTTCGCCCGACTGGATGAAGACGCGCCTGGAGCGCGCCGGCATGCGCTCGATCTCGGCGCTGGTGGACATCTCCAATTACGTCATGCTGGAGCTGGGCCGTCCCACCCACGTGTTCGACCTGGACAAGGTGCCGGGCGAACTCGAAGTGCGCTGGGGCCGCACCGGCGAAAACCTGGAGCTGCTCAACGGCCAGACCATCGCGCTGGACGAGACGGTGGGCGTGATCACCGCCGGCGGCAAGGTCGAAAGCCTGGCCGGCATCATGGGCGGCGAAGCGACCTCGGTCACGCTGGACACGCGCAACATCTTCGTCGAAGCGGCCTTCTGGTGGGCCGACGCCATCGCCGGCCGGCCGCGCCGCTTCAAGTTCAGCTCCGAAGCCAGCCACCGCTACGAGCGCGGCGTGGACTACGCCACCATTCCCGAACACCTGGAACGCATCACCGCGCTGATCCTGGAGATCTGCGGCGGCCAGGCCGGCCCGCTGCAAGACCAGGTGCTCAAGCTTCCCGAGCGCAAGCCCGTGCGCATGCGCCTGGCGCGCTGCCGGCGCGTGCTGGGCGTACCGGTCACGGGCGAGGAAGTCGCTGACATCTTCACGCGCCTGAGCCTGCCGTTCACGCGGGAGTCGACCGATGCGGGCGACGACTTCATCGTCACGCCGCCTTCCTACCGCTTCGACATCAACATCGAAGAAGACCTCATCGAAGAAGTGGCCCGCATCCACGGCTTCGAGAGCATTCCCGACGTGCCGCCCATGGCGCGCGCCAAGATGCGCGCCGAACCCGAGACGCATCGCGGCCCGCACGCGCTGCGCCGCCTGATCGCCGCGCGCGATTACCAGGAAGTCGTCAACTACAGCTTCGTCGATGCCGACTGGGAGCGCGACTACACGGGCAACGACGAGCCCGTGCGCCTGCTCAATCCCATCGCCAGCCATATGTCGGTGATGCGCTCGAGCCTGATCGCCGGCCTGGTCGCCAACATCCGCCACAACGCCAACCGCAAGCAGACGCGCGTGCGCGTGTTCGAGCTGGGCGGCGTGTTCCTGCGCGACGCCGCGGTCGTCGACGGCCCCTTGTCGGTCGCCGGCGTGAACCAGCCCATGCGCCTGGCCGGCGCGGCCTGGGGCCCGGCCGTGGCCGAGCAGTGGGGCGAGTCCGCGCGCCAGGTCGATTTCTACGACGTGAAGATGGACGTGCAAGCCCTGTTCGGCGCGCGCGCGCAAGCGCTGCGCTTTACGGCGGCCGCGGCCGATCGAGCCCATCCTGCGTTGCACCCCGGCCGCAGCGCCCGCATCGAGTTGGACGGCCAGGCCGTCGGCTGGATCGGCGAGCTGCATCCGCGCTGGGCGCAGCAGGCCGAACTGGCGCATGCGCCGGTGGTGTTCGAGCTGGACGTCGCCGTCTTGCAGGCGGGTGTCATGCCCGCGGTGGGCGAGATCTCGCGCCAGCCCGTGGTGCTGCGCGACCTGGCTTTGTGGGTCAAGGCCGACACGCCGGCCCAGGCGCTGCTGGACACGGTGGCCCGCGCCGTACAGGCCGACGCCAGGCTGGCGGTGGTGCGCGATGCGCGCCTGTTCGACGTGTGGCGCGAGAAGCCGCAGGCAGGCCAAGAAGGGGCTCAAACCCCCGCCGAGAAAAGCCTTGCCTTCCGTTTCTGGCTGCAAGACACTGAAATGACGCTGGACGAAGCGCGCGTATCCGAATGCATGGCACACTTGCTGGAGGCCCTGTCGGCCGCGCACGGCGCGCGACTGCGGGACTGATCCGAGGCACGCATCGACATAAGAACAGAGGGGACCCAATGCTCGCTGAACCGCGCACTCTCACCAAGGCCGAACTGGCCGAACTGCTCTTCGAGCGGGTCGGCCTGAACAAGCGCGAAGCCAAGGACATCGTCGATACTTTTTTCGAAGAAATCCGCGAGGCGCTGGCCCGCGGCGACTCGGTCAAGCTCTCGGGCTTCGGCAATTTCCAGGTGCGCGACAAGCCGCCGCGCCCGGGACGCAATCCCAAGACGGGCGAGACCATCCCCATCGCGGCGCGGCGCGTGGTCACCTTCCACGCCAGCCAGAAACTCAAGAGCGTGGTCGAGCAGGCCCCCGCCGAGGACGAACTCGGTCTTGACGAAGAGGCATAATCCCTTCCATGACCCGTCCTGAAAATACCGACGTCACGCTGCCGCCCATTCCCGCCAAACGCTATTTCACGATCGGCGAAGTCAGCGACCTGTGCGGCGTCAAGCCGCATGTCCTGCGCTATTGGGAGCAGGAATTCACCCAACTCAAGCCGGTCAAGCGGCGCGGCAACCGGCGCTATTACCAGCACCATGAAGTGCTGCTCATCCGCCGCATCCGTTCGCTGCTTTACGAACAGGGCTTCACCATCAGCGGCGCGCGCAATCGCCTGGGCGATACGCGCGGCGATGCTGCGGTGAACGATCCGGATGCCGCCGTTCGCCTGAGCTCGGGCGAGCTGCAATCGCTGCGCACCGAGCTGGCGCAGATCGCCGAGTTGCTGGGCGAAGCGTCCAAGACCGAATCGTGAGCCGCGCTGTTTGAGCGCGGCTCACGATTTATGATATAGTCTCGTTCTTTCGGGGCGTAGCGCAGCCTGGTAGCGCACTTGCATGGGGTGCAAGGGGTCGCGAGT
>CALGFL010000462.1 GCA_937881145.1 uncultured Bordetella sp. | reverse complement strand
CTTCCTCGCTTCGGCAGGGGGGTGTCCAGGTAACGCACACACGTCGACCCCACGATGGGCAGCACCAGATAAAGGACGCCCACCATGGACAGGGGAATCAGGTAGTTGAAGGTCCGGTCGCCAATGATCTTGGCGACGCTGAGCATTTCGAGCACCGAGACCACCGACAGCACCGGCACGTCCTTCATGATCGAAACCAGGTAATTGCCCAGCGCCGGAACAATGCGCGGCACCGCCTGCGGCAGCACGATGACGCGGAATATCCGCGCCGGCGACAGGTCGAGCGCGCGCGCCGCTTCGATCTGCCCGCGCGGCACCGACTCCATCCCGGCCCGGTAGACCTCGGAGGTATAGGCGCTGTACTGCACGCCCAGCGCCAGCGCGCCGGTCAGGAAGGCCGGCAGCACGATGCCGTAGTCGGGCAGCACGTAGTACAGGAAAAAGAGCTGCACCAATAGCGGCGTGTCGCGGATGAACTCGGTCAGCAGACGCGCCGGCCAGGACACCGCGCGCAGCCGGCTGGATTTCAGGACGGCCAGCACCAGTCCCAGCACGAGCGCGATGGCCAGGCCCACGATGCTGGCCTGCACGGTGGCCCGCAGCCCGCGCAGCAGGATGGGCAGTATCGAGGCGGCAAAGGCGCCGTCGCTGCTGGTATTCCAGGGGATGCCGAAAAGCATGGTCAGCTCCGGGCGACGGCGCGCCATCGGCCCACGGCGCGTTCCAGCGTCTTCATGATCGCCATGAGCACCAGGGCCATGCCGAAATACATGAGCAGCAACAGGGTGTAGACGGTGGTGCTGTCCTGGGTGTAGTTGCGGACCTGCTCGGCGCGGAATGCCAGGTCGCCCAGGCTGATCAACGAGACCAGGGCGGTGTCCTTCAGATTCTGTACCGCCAGGTTGGTGAAACTCGGCATCATCTCGGGTATGGCCTGGGGCAGGGCGATGCGCCACATGATCTGCCACGGCGTGAAATCCAGGGCCTTGGCGGCCTCGTGCTGCGACCGGGGCACGGCCTGGACGGCGCCGCGCACGACCTCCGCGCCGTAGGCGCCTATGTTCAGCCCCAGGGCCAGCACGCCGGCCGTCACGGGCGGCAGGCGCAGGTCCAGGCCGATCGCCTGGCCCAAGACAGGCAGGGCGAAATACAGCCAGAACAGCTGCACCAGCAGCGAGGTGCCGCGAAACAGCTCGATTACGGCGATGCTGGACAAGCGCAGCAGACGATTGTGCGCCAGCCTGCCCAGCCCTAGCGCGAACGAGACGGCGGCTCCCACCAGCGTCGACATCGCGGCCAGTTGCGCCGTGATCCAGGCGCCCTGCAGCAAGGGCGTGCTATAGCTCAACCAATGCATGACGGCTCACCGATGGGCGGTTCGCCGGCCGGGCGCGAAGCCGCCTGCGCGCGGTCGGCAATCGGGATCAGCCCCGGCAAAGCTGCTCCGTGGTCTTGGCCGACGATTGGGTGTCGTCGTTAGCCGTGAAGCCGTAGTGCTTCATGATCCCGGTCCATGCCGGCGTCTTCTTGAAAATCGCGAGCTGGGTATTGACCGCGTCGCGCAGATCGCGGGAGTTCGTGGAGAACGTGAAGCCCCCCCAGCTGCGGGCGGGCGTGCCATGGATCACCGGGTCGGTAAAGGACTTGGCGGGCTGGACCTTGTTGCTTTTGCCCGCGAGCTGGGCCACGGTCAGGCCGGTGGCGGCATACGCGTCGGCACGGCCCGTGGCCACGGCGGAAATCGCATCGGCGTTGTTGGCGATCGTGACGATGCGCGAATCCGGGACGCCGAGCGCATGCATCATTTCGAGCTGGTCCGCGCCGGCCATGATCGCCACCTTGGCGTCCGACTTGGCGAAGGCTTCATACGAGTTCAGATGCTTGGGGTTGCCCTTGGGCACCAGCAGGCCCTCGCCGTAGGAGCTGTTGGGCTCGGAGAACAGCACTTGCTGGCAGCGCTGCGGCAGGATGGCCATCTCGGCGGCCACCATGTCGTAGCGGTCGGCTTTCAGGCCGGGAATCAATGAGCCGAAGCTGGCCGTCACCCACTTGATGTGCTTGACGCCGAGCCGTTTCATGATCTGTGCGGCCACATCCGGGCCGGCGCCGTGAGCCTGGCCGTTCATGTCGATGTAGCCGTAAGGGATCTCGTTGGCCACGGCGATGCGGATCTGGCCGCTTTGCCGGATCTGGGCAAGGGTGGCGGCTTGCGCCGCGCCGGCGGCCAGCATCATGACCGCGGCGGCGGCCCGCAGGATTTGCGGGATTTTTGATCGAAAGATGGCGTTCATGGCTATTTCCTCGGATGCGACTTGACGGGCTTTTCTCGGAAAAAAGCTATCGTCATGCCATTTCTAGATAAATGATATCCAAAGAAATAGTACCTTATAAAATCATTTCAACTAAAATTAATTGATCGCAAACCAGCAATTCGAAGCGAACCGGGAGGGGATCACCTGGGAGGGAGCGGCCGAACCGGCTGTAACCGGAGCACGTCCCGCGGCGAATTAAGTGGCAAGGGTCGCACTCCCGCGGCCGAGGAGAAAGGCATGACGCAGGCTATTGCGGCGGTCGGCGCCGGCATCGGGCAGATGCAGACGCCGGGCGGCTCGGTCGGCGCGCTTCAGGCGCAGTTACAGAAATGCCAGAATCAGCTGGCGGACTGGGTGGGTTGTCCGAGCGGAAAAACGCCTCAGGGCCAGGCCAAGATCCAGCAGATTCAAAGTCAGACCGCCAGCATCAAAGCCCAGTTGGCACGGATCGAAACGCAAAAGGCTCGGCAGGTGGCTGCGGCGCAGGCCGGGACGAATCCTGCGGCAGCACCGGCTTCGGGCTCCGGCTCGGCCGCCCCATCGACAGCGGCGTCCGGCGCATCGATCGGTGGCGTTGTCGATACTTTTGCATAAGCGCCGCGTGCCGGGTTTGCCGGCAACGCCCCTGGGACTTTAAGGCCCCAGGGGCTCGCGTTTATGCCTGGCTGGCAGGGGCAGGTTCCTGCGGTTCGGGCTCGGGGCCGGCTTCATCGGCCACTTCATGCTTGTGCGTGGACCCGATGAACAGATACATTGCCGGCACCACGAAGAGCGTGACCAGGGTGCCGATGCTCAGGCCGGTAAAGATGACCAGACCCATGTCGTGGCGTCCCGCCGCGCCGGCGCCGGAGGCCGTGACCAGCGGCACCACGCCCAGCACCATGGCCGCGGTCGTCATCAGGATGGGCCGCAGACGCACCGAGGCGGCTTCTTCGATGGCCTCGCGCTTGCTGCGTCCGGCGCGCTGCAGCTCGTTGGCGAACTGCACCATCAGAATGCCGTGCTTGGTGATGAGGCCGAGCAGCGTCACCAGGCCCACCTGCGTGTACACATTCAGGCTGGCGAAGCCCGTAGTGATGAAGGCCAGGGCGCCGAAGAGCGCCGGCGGCACCGAGAACAGGATCACGACCGGATCGCGGTAGCTTTCGAACTGGAAAGCCAGGGCCAGGTAGACGATCAGGATGGAGAACAGCAAGAGGCCGATGAAGCCGCCCGATTCCTGGATGAACTGGCGCGACTCGCCCGAGTAATCGGCCGTGTAGCCCGAGGGCGCCACTTTCTCGAGGATGCTGCGCAGCTTGGGCAGCAGTTCGCCTTGCGACAGACCGCTCACGCCGGAGATGGTGGCCGAGTTCAGCTGCTGGAAGTGGCTGATCGATTCAGGCTGCACCGAGGTCTCGATGTGCGCGATGGTGCGGGCCTGGATCATCGCGCCGGAAGGCGTGCGGATGTAGTAGTCCAGCACTTGCTCCGGGTTGAGGCGGTCGACCTGCAGCACCTGCGGGATGACCCGGTACGAGCGGCCCGCGGTCGAGAAGTAGTTGACGTAGTTGCCGCCCAGCGCGGCCGAAAGCGCCGCGCCGACGTCGGCCTCGGTCATGCCCAGAGCCGCGATCTTGTCGCGATCGACCACCAGCTTGGCCTGCGGCTTGTCCAGGCGCAGGTCGAGGTCGGAGTAATAGAAGAGCTGCTCTTTCTGGGCCTCCTGCAGGACGGCCTGGGCAACCTCGTCCAGGTTCTCGATGGGTTCGGTGGTGGTGATGACGAACTGCACCGGCAGACCCTGCGAGCCCGGCAGCGAGGGCAGGGGGAACGCGGCGATCTGTCCGCCTGCGATGTTGTTCCACTTTTGCTGCAGGTCCATGATCAGCTGGCCTTGCGAGCGCGTGCGCTGATCCCAGGGCTTGAGCAGAACGCCGCCCAGGCCCTGGTTGGACACGGGAAAGCCGGTCAACTGGAACATCTGCGCGTATTCAGGCTCTTTCTTGGCGATGTTGAAGGCCTGGTCGGCCAGCATGTCCATCTGTTGCGGCGCCGCGGTAGGCGCGCCCTTGATCTGCATGAACACCAGGCCCTGGTCTTCGGTGGGCGCCAGCTCGCTCTTGGCGGTCATGCCGCACAGGCCCGCCAGCACGAAGAGGATGAGGCCGAAGGCCACCAGCACCGGCCAGGCGCTGAGCGCGGCGTCGAGCACGCGGTGATACCGGGTGCGCAGCCAGTCGAAGGCCTGGTCGAGCTTGCGCGCGAAGCGGCCTTCTTCCTGCCCGGACTTGAGCAGGCGCGAAGTCATCATCGGCGACAGGGTCAGGGCGATCACCGCCGACACCGTCACGGCGCCGGCCAGCGAGAAGCAGAACTCCTTGAAGAGCGCGCCGGTCAGGCCGCTGCGCAGGCCGATGGGCACGTAGGCGGCGATGAGCACCACCGTCATGGCCAGGATCGGGCCGCCCAGTTCTCGCGCCGCGACCAGCGCGGCTTCAAACACGCTCTTGCCTTCTTCCTTGATGTGCCGGTCGACGTTCTCCACCACGATGATGGCGTCGTCCACCACCAGGCCGATGGCCAGCACCAATGCCAGCAGCGTCAGCAGGTTGATGGAGTAGCCCAGCAGGAACATGATGAAGAAGGTTCCGATGAGCGAGAGCGGGATGGCCACCAGCGGCACGATGACGGCGCGCACGGATCCGAGGAAGAGGTAGATCACCACCGTGACGATGAGCATGGCTTCGCCCAGCGTCTTGACGACTTCGTCGATCGAGGTGTTGATGAAGTCGGTGGAGTCGTAGACGATCTTGCCGGTCACCCCAGAGGGCAGCTGCGAGGCCAGGTCGGGGAAGGCCTTGCGCACTTCGCCGGCGACGGTGAGGATGTTGGCGTTGGGCGCCACCTTGATGCCGATGAACACCGAGCGCTTGCCCGAGAAGGCCACGCTGGTGCCGTAGTCGGCCGCGCCCAGCGTGACGTTGGCCACGTCCTGCAGGCGCACCAGCGAATCGCCGCTCTGCTTGACGACGAGCTGCTTGAACTCTTCCACGGTGTGCAGGTCGGTGCCGGCGGCCAGGTCGACTGTCACCATCTGGCCCTTGGTCGCACCGACCGCGGACAGGTAGTTGTTGTTGGCCAGCGCGGTGTAGACGTCCTGGGCCGACAGGTTATGCGCGGCGAGCTTGGCCGGATCCAGCCAGGCTCGCATGGCGAACTGGCGCCCGCCCAGGATCTCGGCGGTCTGCACGCCCTCGAGCGAATCGAGCTTGGGCTTGACCACGCGCAGCAGGTAGTCGGTGATGTTGTTGGTGGGCAGCACATCGCTGTAGAAGCCCAGGTACATGGCGTCGGTGGTCTGCCCCACCGCGACCGACAGCACGGGTTGCTGGGCCTGCGCCGGCAGCTGGTTCTTGACCGAGTT
>CALGFL010000461.1 GCA_937881145.1 uncultured Bordetella sp. | reverse complement strand
ACATAGCTCTGCGGGATCACCCTGCCGCTGAAGGTGTCCTCCAGCGCCAGCGTCCTGGTATTGGCGAAGTGCGGATTGCCCTTGACCTTGACCGCGGCCTTGAGCTTTTCCAGCGGCAGCGTGCCGTCGGCGGCGTTCTCGATGGGCTGGGGCTGGATGCTGCCCAGCACGGCGGCGCCGCCGCCTTCGTATTTGTAGGTATGCGCGAGCTGGCCCACCAGGTATTCGTCGCCGCGCTCGCAATGGGCCATGAGAGCCCCGAGATTGCTCTGCGTGCCGGACGGGAAGAACAAGCCGGCCTCTTTGCCGGCGCGTTCGGCAACGGCCGCCTGCAATCGAATAATCGTGGGATCGTCACCCAGAACGTCGTCGCCCACCGGGGCCTGCGTCATGGCCTTGAGCATGGCCTCGGTGGGACGGGTGACGGTGTCGCTGCGCAAATCAATCATCGGATGCTCCAAATACAACGCTATCGAAAAGATCCGATGACTGTAGCACTACAGCGATTTGGACAACTGCTCCAGGATCGCGGGGTTCTCCAGCGTGGAAACGTCCTGCGTGATGGTCTCGCCCTTGGCGACCACGCGCAGCAGGCGGCGCATGATCTTGCCCGAGCGGGTCTTGGGCAGGTTGTCGCCGAAGCGGATGTCCCTGGGTTTGGCGATGGGGCCGATTTCCTTGGCGACCCAGTCGCGCAGCTGCTGGGCGATGGCCTTGGCCTCGTCGCCTTCGGGTCGAGAGCGCTTGAGCACCACGAAAGCCACCACGGCCTCGCCGGTGGTGTCGTCGGGGCGTCCCACCACGGCGGCTTCGGCCACCATCTCGTGCGCCACCAGGGCCGATTCGACCTCCATGGTGCCCAGGCGGTGGCCCGAGACATTGAGCACGTCGTCGATGCGGCCCATGATCCAGAAATAGCCGTCGGCGTCCCGCTGGGCGCCGTCGCCCGCCAGGTAATAGCCCTTGAGCTCGGGCGGAAAGTAGCTCTTGATGAAGCGGTCCGGATCGCCCCAGATGGTGCGGATCATGGCGGGCCAGGGGCGCTTCATGACCAGGAAGCCGCCGCTGCCGGAAGGCACGTCCTCGCCCGTCTCGTCGACGATGGCGGCCGAGATGCCGGGCAGCGGCAGCGTGCACGAGCCGGGCTTGAGCGGCGTGGCGCCGGGCAGCGGCGTGATCATGTGGCCGCCCGTTTCGGTCTGCCACCAGGTATCGACAATGGGGCAGCGCTCGCGGCCCACGTTCTTGTAATACCACATCCAGGCTTCGGGATTGATGGGCTCGCCCACCGAACCGATGATGCGCAGGCAATCGAGCGCGTAGTTGCGCGGATGCGTCTTGGGATTGCCTTCGCAGGCCTTGATGAGCGAGCGGATGGCCGTGGGCGCGGTATAGAACACCGAGACCTTGTGGCGCGCGATCATGTCCCAGAAGCGGCCCGAATCGGGATACGTGGGCACGCCTTCGAACATGACCTGCGTCAGGCCGCAGGCCAGCGGACCGTAGGTGATGTAGGTGTGGCCGGTGACCCAGCCCACGTCGGCGGTGCACCAGAAGACGTCGCTGTCGCGCGAGTCGAAGGTCCACTTCACGGTGAGCGCGGACCACAGCAGATAGCCGGCCGAAGAATGCTGCACGCCCTTGGGCTTGCCGGTGGAGCCCGATGTGTAGAGGATGAAGAGCGGGTGCTCGGCGTTGACCGGCGTGGGCGTGCACACATCGGGCTGGCCGGCCTCGACGTCATGCATCCACAGGTCGCGGCCTTCGGTCCAGTCGACCTTGGCGCCGGTGCGCTTGTAGACGACGACACGCCTCACGGCTTCGCAGCCGCCCATGGCCAGCGCTTCTTCCACCGCGGGCTTGAGCGCGATGGCCTTGCCGCCGCGCATCTGCTCGTCGGCGGTGATGACCAGCGAAGCGCCCACGTCGACGATGCGCTCCTGCAGGCTCTTGGCCGAGAAGCCGCCGAACACCACCGAGTGGATCACGCCCAGGCGGGCGCAGGCCTGCATGGCGACCACGGCCTCGATGGACATGGGCATGTAAATGCTGGCGCGGTCGCCCAGCTTGTAGCCCAGGCTCTTCAGGCCATTGGCAAAGCGGCTGACGCGCACCAGCAGCTGGCTGTAGGTGATCTTGTCGACCTTGCCGTCGTCGGCTTCGAAGATGATGGCGACCTTGTCGCCCTTGCCTTGCGCGATCTGCGCTTCGAGGCAGTTGGCCGAGACGTTGAGCTCGCCGTCGCCGAACCAGCGGTAGAACGGCGCCTTGGATTCGTCGAGCACCTGGGTGAACGGCTTGGTCCATTGCAGGTGCTCGCGCGCCAGGCGGGCCCAGAACGCATTGGGATCGCGCTCGGCTTGCGCGACTAGCGCTCGATAGGCATCCATGCCAGAAATGGTCGCTCCCTGCACCGCACTGGCGGGGGGCGGGAATACACGCGTTTCAACCAGGACCGATTCAATGGAATTGGACATGCTTTGTCTCCGTGTGGGTTTCTTTTTCGGAACCGCTATATTGGGTTATACAACTTCGATACCGTACCGTCGTGCTCTTACTTCCACCTGACTATCCCGGCAGAGCCGTCACCGCCTGGGCTCGTCCCGGCATGCGCACGCGCGCCAGCAGCGCCAGGCCCCCTACGAAGAACAGACCTGTGACCAGGATCGCCAGGCGCTGATTGCCATGGGTAACCCAGGTTACCAGCCCGTAGGTCAGCGGCCCTACCACCGCGGCCAGCTGCACCGCGAAGGTCCACAGGGCGAAGAACTCGGCCAGGCGGCCGGCCGGCGCGAACACGCCCACCATGGCCCGCCCCGCGCTCTGGCTGGTGCCCATGCACAGGCCGGCCAAAAAGGCCGCGGCCCAGAATACCGGCACCGTGACTGCCGCATAGGCCGTCAGCACCATGACGATCCAGCCGCACAGCGTGATCGCCAGCGCGCGCTTGTGGCCGATGCGGTCCTGCGCGTAGCCGAAGGCGAAGGCGCCCGCCGCAGCGGCGATGTTCACGGTAAACACCATGATCATGGTCTGGGCCATGCCAAAGCCCATGACCTGTTGGGCATAGACCGCGGCCAGCGTGATGACCACCGAAATGCCGGCCTGATAGCAGGCGCAGCACATCAGAAGGCGGCGGTATTGCGGGTAATCGATGCCGGTCTCGCGCCAGAGCCAGGCCAGACGCGACAGCATGTCGCGCATGTCCCGCCACAGGCTCTGCAACGGCAGCGCGCGCGGTTTGGACCGCTCGCGCAGCATGAGAAAAGACGGCAGCGCCGCCAGCACGAACACCGCGGCCGTGACCATGACGACCCACGGCACATAGCGCGGCGCCTGCAGGCCGTGCGATTGGCTGACAAGCACGACCACCAGCGACAGCCCCAGGCTGAGCATGCCGCCGCAATAGCCGAAGCTCCAGCCCCAGCCGGACACCCGCCCCAGGGCATGGGGCCGTGCCAGCTCGGGCAGAAAGGCCCCGATCACGGACTCGCCGATGCAATAGAAATAGTTGGAGCAGGCCACCCCCGCCAGCGCCAGCCAGACGTCGCCCGGTCCGGCCCATATGAGCAGCAGCATGAAGCCCACATGGCCCAAGGTGCTGCTGTAGAGCAGCCGGCGCTTGCCCGCGCGCGCGTCGGCGCGCGCGCCCAGCGTGGGCATGGTGAGCATGAGACAGAAATAGGACAGCGACAGCGCCGACGTCCAGGCCAGCGTGGCCCACGGAGCCCCGCCGCCCACCACGCCGACGAAATAGGCGGAAAAGACCGTGGTGATGATGACGGTGGAATAGCCCGAATTGGCGAAGTCGTACATCGCCCAGGCCCATACCTCGCGCCGCGTCACCCCGGGGTTGAGCGACCCGCCGGCCTCCCCGGCCGCGATGCCGGCCGACGGGGCGGCGGCGTTCACAGGCCGAGCGCGGCGATGCCGGCGCGGGCGATCTCGGCGTCTTCGTTGGATTTCACGCCCGACACGCCCACGGCGCCGATGACCTGGCCGTCGGCCACCACCGGCACGCCGCCTTCCAGCATGCCTTCGAGCGGCGCCGAGAGGAAGGAATAGCGGCCTTGGTTGATGATGTCTTCATAGCCTTTGGACTCGCGCCGGCCCATCGCGGCGGTGCGCGCCTTGGCCGGGGCGATGTGCGAAGAGACGGGCGCAGCGCCGTCGCCGCGCAGCAGGCCCAGCAAGTGGCCGCCGTCGTCCGCCACCGCGATAGTCACGGCCCAGTTGTTCTTGAGGGCGTGCGCCTCGGCGGCGGCCAG
>CALGFL010000460.1 GCA_937881145.1 uncultured Bordetella sp. | reverse complement strand
ACCGCGATGCTTCGCTGATTGAACACCTGAGCGGCACGCGCGAGGATGCCTTCATCCAACGGTACCTGAGCCAGCCGTTGGACATGGCGGACACGATGTACAACCCGCCGGCCAGTCTGGAACCGCGTATTGCCGCCAGCGAGTACCAGCCATGGACACATCGCGGCCTGTTGTGGGGGCAGGTCGACGACGAAAATGCGTGGGCGCTGGGTGGCGTCGCGGGACATGCCGGTGTGTTCAGCAGCGCACGCGACCTGGCGGTCTTCGGCCAGATGATGTTGAACGGCGGCACCTACAACGGCGTCCGTGTATTGTCGCAACGCGCGGTCAAGCTGCTCCTGACCAACTGGGACAGGAAATTTCCCGGAAACGCGACCGGCCTGGGATGGTCGATCAATCGCGATTACTTCATGGGAGCGCTGTCCGGGCCGGATACGGCAGGCCATGAAGGCTTCACCGGCACCACGATCGTCATCGACACGAAGAACGATGTTGTCGGCGTCCTGCTGATGAACCGTGTCCATCCGACCCGCAATGGTGCCTCGGACGTGGTCGCCCGCCGACAGGTTTATACCGACATCGCCAATGCGATTCCTGTTGCCGTGCCCGGCGCTGGTGCGGCCTGGTTTTCAGGCTACGGCAACGACCTGAATCGGAAACTGACAGCCAAGGTTGGGGCACACAGCAAGATGCTCTCGTTCAAGACCTGGTATCGCACCGAACCCGGCAAGGATTTCGGCACTGTCGAAGCCTCGCCGGACGGCACGCACTGGTCTGAGCTTGGTCGGCTGACCGGCTCCAGCGACGGTTGGCAAACGAAGGAATTCGCTCTGCCTGCAGATACCAACTACATCCAGTTCGACTACCAGACGGACGCGCGCATCAACGGTCGCGGCTGGTATCTGCATGATGTCCAGGTTGACGGACACGAGGTTCGGGGCTTTGAGAAATCCAACTGGGTTCGGCGGGACGATTGATGCACTCCATCGCAAACAGAACGATACGTAGCGCGGTGATCCTGACCGCCGCCGTGCTCGCCTTGGCGGCATCCGCCAGCGCGACGGCGGTGCCAAAGTTCGAGCTTGGCATCCACGGTCTTTTACACCAGCAGCTTGGTCTCATCGAGGGCAAGAACGTGGGGCTGATCACCAACCCTACCGGCGTCAACCGCCAGCTGGTCAGCGATATCGATCTGATCGCGCGCGCGCCTGGCGTGCACCTGGTCGCGCTGTTTAGTCCCGAGCACGGCATTCGTGGCGCCCATCAGGCAGGATCCCAGGTCGGCCCCTATCGTGATACTCAGACAGGTACACCGGTTTACAGCCTGTACGGCAAGAATCGCGAGCCGACGCCGCAAATGCTGAAAGGCGTGGACGTGCTGGTGTTCGACATCCAGCCGGTCGGCGCGCGCTTTTACACCTACCTTTACACGATGGCTGATGCGATGAAGGCGGCAGCCAAAGCACACATCCCGTTTGTCGTATTGGACCGGCCGAATCCGCTGGGCGGCTTGATGGTGCAAGGCCCGGTGCTGGAGCCGGAATACGCCTCCTTCGTCGGCCAGTATCCGATTGCCCTTCGCTACGGCATGACGGTGGGCGAACTGGCGGAATTGTTCAACGCGGAGTTTCACATCGGCGCAGACCTCACCGTCGTCAAGATGCGCGGCTGGAATCGCTCGATGTACTACGCCGACACGTCGCTGCAATTCGTCATGCCCTCACCCAATATGCCGACGCCTGAGACCGCGCTTGTCTATCCGGGTTTCGGTCTGGTCGAAGGCACCAACGTCTCCGAAGGACGGGGCACGACACGCCCGTTCGAGCTGATCGGGGCGCCGTGGATCGACGCGGCGAAGCTTGCCGCTGCCCTCAACGAAAAGCATCTTCCGGGCACCCGGTTTCGGCCCGTGCATTTCACGCCGACCTTCTCGAAATATGAAGGTACGTTGTGCAACGGCGTGCAGGTTCACGTACTGGATCGGCAAACGTTCAATCCGGTGGTGGCCGGGCTCACCACGATCGAGACCATCCATGAGTTGTACCCAAAGGAATTCGAGTTCAAAAAGGCACATTTCGACAATCTGATCGGCAACGACTGGGTGCGCCAGGACATTGAAAAGGATGTGCCGGTTCCGGAAATGCGTGCACGCTGGCAAAAACGGCTTTCGGAGTTCGAACTGATCAGAAGGAAGTACCTTCTTTATCACTGAGGTAATGGGCGCGTCGGCAAAGGTGGTGGCTCATGCCGAAAGCGATGGCCAGGTCAGGTTGCTGCCATCGCCGTTGGCTATAGCCGGATCGCACCAGGCAGCTGCAGGGCGGCCTGAACTGGAAGGATGATCTGATGAAAAAAATTCCGACGCTCCGTCATGAATGTGGCGCTTGCGGTGCCCTGACAAGCCGCGAATCTCAGCTGCCAGAAGCCCCGCTCCCGTCGGGAGAGGGGCTGGGGAGAAGGTTCGGACGAAGCGCCCTGACACAGGATTCGAAATTGCGACCTCGCTCGGAGAACCTGTTTTACCTGGTCAATACGCTGAACTCACGACATAAGTCAGTGTGTGCCTCCCATCCCGACAAGCCGGACGCTTGCTGATGCGTTGGCTTGATCTGCTGGTCATTGCCATTTATCTGGTCGTGATTGCGACGATCGGGCTGCGCCTCAGCGGGCGGCAGCGTTCCGCGTCCGATTATTTCGTGGGCGAGCACGACTTGCCGTGGTGGACGGTGTGTTTTTCGATCGTCGCCACCGAAACCTCCACGCTTACTGTGATCAGCGTGCCCGGCGTCGCTTACATGGGGGCCTACGGTTTTGTGGAATTGGCCTGCGGTTACCTGATCGGCCGCATCGTCGTCGCCATGGTCATGCTGCCGCTGTACATGCGTGGGGACCTGGTCAGCGCGTACCAATACCTGGGTTTGCGCTTCGGCCGCAAAATGCAGGGCCTTGCCTCCGTGACGTTTCTTGTGACCAGGCTGCTGGCTGAGGGCGTGCGGCTGTTCGCCGCCGCCATCCCGATCGCGCTGCTGCTGATGGCGATGGGGCTTCACGCGAATTATCTTGAAATCATTGTGGTACTCACCGCCGTGACGGTGGGCTATACGTACATCGGAGGCATCCGAGCGGTGGTCTGGACCGACGCCATCCAGATGATGCTCTACGTTGGCGGCGCCATCCTGAGTGCGGCCATCCTGCTGCACCATACTTCGTGGGCAGAACTTGGCACGGCATGGCACGCCGGCAAGTTCCAGGTGTTCGACTTCCAAGCACCGATTCTCACCAGTCCCTATGCCTTCGTGACGGCGATTCTTGGCGGCGCGGTGTTCACGATGGCCTCGCACGGCGCCGACCAGTTGATGGTCCAGCGCATCCTCGGCTGCAAGAGTCTGGCGGACGGCCGCAAGGCCATGATCGGCAGCGCGGTTTTCGTGATGCTGCAGTTTGCGCTGTTTTCCTTCGTCGGCACGCTGTTGTGGCTCAACTTCCACGGCCAGACACCTCAGCAGCTGGGACTTTCCGATTCCGACCAATTGTTCCCCCAGTTCATCATCCAGCAACTGCCGCCCGGGGTGTCCGGCCTGCTCATCGCGGGGATTCTCGGCGCGACCATGGGATCGTTGTCGTCGGCGATGAACTCGATGTCGAACTCGACGGTGACCGACCTGCTGCGCCTGTTCAGTCGCCGCGAATACAGCGACAAGACGATGCTGCGCATTTCGCGCATGACGACCCTGCTATGGGCGGGGGCGCTGGTAGGTTTTGCGTCGATGTTCACCGACACGCACAGCCCCGTCATCGTGCTGGGCCTGAGCATTACCGGCTACA
>CALGFL010000459.1 GCA_937881145.1 uncultured Bordetella sp. | reverse complement strand
AGTACACGGTCCTGACGGACACGAAGCACATCTTCGGCTTCCAGCACGCCGCGCACGTGCTGTCGCAGAAGCTGGCGAAGGACGGCGGAGCAAGCCTTGCCTCGGTCGTGAACGCCGTCTCGGCGAAGCTTTCGATCAAGGCGATGATCGCGATGAACAAGGCCGTCGCGATCGACAAGAAGTCCCCGGAGGACGTCGCGTCGGTAAGACAGGCCCGCTCGCGTGCGCAGGTCGTGGCCATACGCGAGCTGGAACCGGTGGCCGAACCCAGCCTGCCCAATGCGTTTCTCGATCGACGCAAGATCGCGGGCCCTTATCGGCGCGCCCAGATCACCGTGCGGTTTCCGATCGACAACATCGGCGCCAACCTGCCCACGCTGGTCGCCACGGTGGCGGGCAATATCTACGATCTGGGCGAGATGACGGGCGTGAAGCTGATGTCGCTGCACCTGCCGCCCGACTACGTGCGCGCCTTCGACCTGCCGCGCCAGGGCGTGGCCGGCACGCGCGCACTGACGGGCCGCGCCGCCGGCCCCATTCTGGGCACCATCATCAAACCCAATGTGGGCTTGACGCCCGAGCAGACCGCCGCCACGGTGGCCACGCTGTGCGAGGCCGGCGTCGATTTCATCAAGGACGATGAAGTCATGGCCAATCCGCCGAATGCACCGCTGGCGCAGCGCGTGGCGCAGGTGATGAAGGTAATCGAGGCGCACGCGCAGCGCACCGGCCGCAAGGTGATGTACGCCTTCAATATCTCGGACGAGACCGACGCCATGCGCCGGCATGCCGAGATGGTCGAAGCGGCCGGAGGCACCTGCGTGATGGCCAGCCTGAACTGGTGCGGCTACAGCGCGATACAGTCGCTGCGCCGCGCTACGCCGCTGGCTTTGCATGGGCATCGCAACGGCTTGGCGGCCATGACGCGCCATCCCATGCTGGGCATCGACTTTAACGCCTACCAGGTGCTGTGGCGCCTTGCCGGTGTCGACCAGCTGCACGTCAACGGGCTGGGCGGCAAGTTCTACGAAACCGACGAGAGCGTAGTGGCGTCGGCGCGCGCCTGCCTGCAGCCCCTTGCCGGCGGCGACGCGGTGATGCCGGTTTTTTCGTCGGGGCAGTGGGCGGGCACGGTGCCGGCCACGTTCGCGGCGGTCGGCAGCGACGACCTGATTTTTCTGTCCGGCGGCGGCATACTGGGACATCCCGATGGCCCGGCTGCGGGCGTGCAGAGCATCCGCGATGCCTGGGAGGCCGCGCGCAGCGGCGTACCCCTGCCGCGGCATGCCCAGACTCATCCCGCCCTGGCAGCCGCGCTGGATTTCTACGGCTGAACTTCAACTGCATGACCGACCCGACCGCTCCCGGCATTCCGGAACACCCTGCGCGCATTGCCTATTACGGCGATGACTTCACGGGCGCCACCGATACGCTGTCGGTGGCCGTGCGCGGCGGCCTGCGCGCGGCGTTGTTCCTGCAAACGCCCCGCGCCTGCGATCTGACGGCTTTCGGCCCGCTCGATTGCGTGGGCGTGGCCGGCGAGGCCCGCTCCTGGTCGCCGCAGGAAATGGGCCGCAGGCTGCCGGACATCTATGCGGCGCTGGCGGCGACCGGGGCGCAGGCCGTGCACTACAAGACCTGTTCCACCTTCGACAGCGCGCCGCACGTGGGCAGCATCGGGCGGGCCGTGCTGCTCGGGTTGCGCGCGCTGAGGCAGTCCACGGCCTACATTGTCGGCGGCCAGCCGAACCTGGGCCGCTATTGCGCGTACGCCAATCTGTATGCCCGCGCCGGCCAGGACGGCCAGGTGTATCGCCTGGATCGGCATCCCACCATGCGCTGCCATCCCGTCACGCCGATGGACGAGTCCGATCTGCGCGTGCACCTGAGCCGGCAAGGTTTGGACCGGATCGTTTCTTTCGGTTTGGACAAGCTGGCCGTCGCCACGCCCGACACATTGAATGCCATGCTGGCGGACCTGCCCGCCGCCGTGCTTTTCGATGTCCTGGACGAGGCGCATCTGGCCGCGATCGGCCGGCTGCTGTGGGACCGCATCGCGCGCCATGCCGGCGGTCCGGCCTTGCTGGTGGGGCCGAGCGGC
The DNA here is from genome assembly GCA_937881145.1 of uncultured Bordetella sp. Taxonomy (GTDB): domain Bacteria; phylum Pseudomonadota; class Gammaproteobacteria; order Burkholderiales; family Burkholderiaceae_B; genus Bordetella. The sequence goes on along the minus strand of CALGFL010000459.1, from coordinate 5,117 downwards.
GTCGAGCAGGCGCTATTGGCCGCCTGGCCGGACAAGAATCGGCAGATGGCTGCTCGATGCCCCGCGCCCGCGCCTGTCGAGCAGGTTTTCATCGTGGCGGGCAGCCGTTCGCCAGTCACCGCACAGCAGATCGGGCGCGCCTGCGATGATGGTTTTGCGTTGCTGGGCATTGATCCGCGGCGCGCGGCCGAACAAGCCGGCGAGAGCGATGGCGGACCGTATGTGCGCGATCTGGCGGACAGGGCGGTGCAGTTGCTGCGTACGGGGCGCAGCGTGATAGCGCAGACGACCCTGGCCGAAGCGGCGCCCGCCGACAGTGGGCCGAAGCTGGCCGCCGCGGCCGGCCGCCTGATGCACCAGGTGCTGCGGCGCCATCGCATGACCCGGGTGGGCTTCGCCGGCGGCGATACCTCCAGCCTGGCGGTGCGGGCCTGGAATGCGCGCGCGCTTACCCTGGCCTATACGCTCAGCCCGGGCGTGGCCGTGTGCGCCATCCATTCGGACGATGCCGTCTTGAACGGCGTGCAGCTGATGCTCAAGGGCGGCCAGATGGGGCCGCAGGATGTGTTCGCAGCGCTGCGCCAAGGGGGCTGCGTCGCCTAGTGCCTTTCGGCGTCGGCAGGCCGCGGGCCTTACGCCGTTCCCATCATGCGCGCCAACTCCACGCCCGGCTCGGGCGCGCGCATGAAGGCCTCGCCCACCAGGAAGGCGTTCACGCCGCTGTCGCGCATGAGCTTGACGTCTTCCGGCGCGAGGATGCCGCTTTCGGTTACCACGCGCTTGCCCGCCGGTATGCGCGGCAGCAGGTCGAGCGTGTTCGAGAGCTTGGTTTCGAAGGTGCGCAGATTGCGGTTGTTGATGCCCAGGAGCGGCGTCTTCAGGCTCAGTGCGATGTCGAGCTCGCTGGGGCCGTGCACTTCGACCAGCACGTCCATGCCCAGGCCCATCGCCACGTCTTCGAAGTCGCGCAGCTGCGCGGCATCGAGCGCGGCCACGATGAACAGCACGCAATCGGCGCCCATGGCGCGGGCCGAGATGATCTGGTAGGGATCGATGATGAAATCCTTGCGCAGCACCGGCAACGGGCAGGCCGCGCGGGCCATGCGCAGGTTGTCGTGCGATCCCTGGAAGAACTGCACATCGGTCAGCACCGACAGGCAGGCCGCGCCGTGCGCGGCGTAAGACGCCGCGATCTCGGCGGGGTTGAAGTTTTCGCGCAGGATGCCCTTGGAGGGCGAGGCCTTCTTGACCTCGGCGATCACGCCGGGCAGGCCGCGCGCGATTTTGCTTTCGATAGCCTGCGCGAAACCGCGCACGTCCTGGCGGGCCTGCGCCTCGCGCAGCAGCTCGGACTCGCTGCGCATCTGGCGCGCCGTGGCTACCTCTTCGGCCTTGATCGTGAGGATCTTTGCGAGGATGTCATTCATTTTTTCAACTTCTGGGTATAGGCGCAGAATTTTTCGAGCGAAGCCCGCGCTGCGCCGTTGGCGATGAGTTCGAAGGCCAGCTTCAGCGCTTCGGGGATGTCGGTGGCCTTGTTGCCTGCATAGATGGCCAGACCGGCATTGAACGCGACGATGTCGCGGGCCGGACCGTCGACATTATTCAACGCTTCCATGACAAGTTGACTGGATTCTTCGCGATTGGACACCTTGATGCCGCGATTGGACATCATGGATAGTCCGTAGTCTTCGGGGTGGATTTCGTACTCGAGCACTGCGCCGTCCTTGAGTTCGCCCACCAGGGTGGCGGCGCCCAGCGACGCCTCGTCCATGCCGTCCTTGCCGTGCACGATCAGCACGTGGCGGGAACCCAGCCGCTGCAAGACCCTTACCTGGATTCCGACCAGATCGGGATGGAACACGCCCATCAGCTGGTTGGCCGCGCCGGCCGGGTTGGTCAGGGGCCCCAGGATGTTGAAGATGGTGCGCACGCCCAGCTCCTTGCGCACGGCCGCCACGTTCTTCATGGCGCCGTGGTGGGCGGGAGCGAACATGAAGCCGATGCCGGTGGCCTGCAGACATTCGGCCACCTGTTCGGGGCCGAGCTCCATATTGGCGCCCAAAGCCTCGAGTACGTCGGCGCTGCCGGACGAGGACGAAGCGCTGCGGTTGCCGTGCTTGGCGATGGGCACGCCGGCGGCGGCGGCCACGAACATGGCCGCGGTCGAGATGTTGAAGGTGTGGCTGCCGTCGCCTCCGGTGCCGCACATGTCGAGCAGATCCTGCGGGTTGGGCGTTTGCACCTTGGTGGCGAACTCGCGCATCACCTGCGCGGCGGCGGTGATCTCGCCGATGGTTTCTTTCTTGACGCGCAGGCCCATGAGCAGCGCGCTGGCCATCTGCGGCGACATCTCGCCGCGCATCAGCATGCGCATCAATTGCAGCATCTCGTCGTGAAAAATCTCACGATGCTCGATGCAACGGGTAAGGGCTTCGCTGGGGGTGATCAGGGTCACGACGATGTCTCCGTTTGGGTGCGCGTCGGTCAGGCGCGATATTGTAGGAAATTGCGCAGCATGGCGTGGCCATGCTCGCTCAGGACGGATTCAGGGTGGTATTGCACGCCGAAGACGGGCAGGGTCTTGTGCCGCACGCCCATGATGTCGCCGTCGTCGGCCGTCGCCGTCACTTCCAGGCAATCGGGCAGACTGTCCGGATCGATGGTGAGCGAGTTGTAGCGGATGGCGGTGTAAGGCGAGGGCAGGCCCTGGAAGATGTCGGTGCCTTTATGCGTGATCTTGACCGTCTTGCCGTGCATCACGGTCTGCGCGCGCACGATCTTGCCGCCGTAGGCCGCACCGATGGACTGATGGCCCAGGCATACGCCGAGGATGGGGATGCGTCCGGCAAAGCGCTGGATGACGCCCACCGAGATGCCTGCCTCGGCCGGCGAGCACGGGCCGGGCGAGACGCACAGATGGTCGGGCGCCAGGGCCTCGATCTCGTCCGGCGTGATCTGGTCGTTGCGCGCCACGCGCACCTCGCAGCCCAGCTCGCCGAAATACTGCACGATGTTGTAGGTGAAGGAATCGTAGTTGTCGATCATGAGCAACATGCAAGCGCTCCTGGGGTATAAGGTTTTTTATAAATAGTGTCGTTAATCAAGAGCGCCGTGCGGAGCATGGCGTTCGATGCAAACTCTGAGGGCAATCCCATGGTCGACTCCGGCGCACAGACTCACACGAGCCGCCAGATGCCCAGCGAGACGGATCGACTGGCCGCGCTGGCCGATCTGCACGTGGCCGAAGGCGGCCCCGAGGCCACTTTCGACCGCATCGCCCGCATCGGGTGCGCCGCCCTGCGGTTTCCCCACGCGCACGTCACGCTCATCACGCACAATCTGCGAATCGCCAAGAGCCACGATCCGTCCTCGAGCGATGAAATACCGCGCAGCCAGTCCATCTGCAACTTCACCATCCAGGGTTACGAACCGCTCATCATTGCCGACACGCTGCTCGATGAGCGCGTGCGCGATTTGCCGTCGGTCAAGAAAAGCCACGGCATGCGTTCTTACTGGGGCATGCCGCTGACCACGCGCCGCGGCTACAACCTGGGCGCCTTCTGCGTGCTCGACACCGTGCCGCGGCATCCGGTGCAATCCGATCTGGAGATCCTGCGCGACCTGGCCCGGCTCACCGTGGAATGCATGGAGCTGCGCGCCCAGGCCAGCGTGGACGTGCTCACCGGCGCGGCTTCGCGCCGCGCCCTGTACGAAGAAGGCAGCCGCTTGTTCAACGCGCTGGGCGAGACGGACCGGCTGGGCTGCCTCATGCTGGCCCTCGACCATTTCAAGCTCATCAACGACAACCTGGGCCATGCCAAGGGCGACGAGGTGCTGCGCGACCTGGCCGTGCTGATGCATAGCGACCTGCGCAGCGACACGCCCTTCGGCCGCATCGGCGGCGAAGAGTTCGTCATCCTGCTGCCGGGCGAAGGCTTGGCCGGCACCTATGCCGCGGCCGAGCGCCTGCGCCGCCTGCTGGAAGCGACCCGCGTCGGAGGCCTGCAGATCACGGCCAGCTTCGGCGTGGCCGAACGCCTGCCCGGCGACGCATCGCTGGCCGACGTGCTGGCCCGCGCCGACGAGCAGGCCTACGAGGCCAAGCGCGCCGGACGCAACTGCACGCGTCCTGTCTTGCTGGCCGAGGGCTGAAAAAGTTCTCATGGAGGTTCGGCGCCGGGGGCGGTCAGACGGGCGCATCCAGGCCGTGCTGGACTTGCTCGGCCGCGCGCAGCACGGCGCGGGCCTTGGCTTCGGTCTCGGCCCATTCTGCTTCGGGGTTGGAGTCGGCCACGATGCCCGCCGCGGCCTGCACGTATAGCGTGCCGTTCTTGATGACGCCGGTACGAATGGCGATCGCCAGATCCATTTCGCCGCCATAGCTCAGATAGCCCGCCGCGCCGCCATACAGGCCGCGCCGCACGGGTTCGAGCTCGTCGATCAGTTCCATGGCGCGCACCTTGGGCGCGCCAGTCAGCGTGCCGGCCGGGAACGAGGCGCGCAGCACGTCCATATTGCTCATGCCGGGCTTGAGCGTGCCGGCCACGTTCGACACCAGATGCATCACATGCGAGTAGCGCTCGATGGCCATGGTGTCGGTCACCTTGACGGTGCCCGGTTCGCTCACGCGGCCCACGTCGTTGCGCGCCAGGTCGATCAGCATCACGTGCTCGGCGATTTCCTTGGGGTCGGCCCGCAGCTCGGCGGCCAGCGCGGCGTCCTGCTCGGGCGTGGCGCCGCGCTTGCGCGTGCCCGCCAGCGGGCGGATGGTGATTTGCGAGCGCCGGGCCGCCCCAAGCTCGCAATCCCCCTCGGGGGAGCGGCGCGTAGCGCCAAGAGGGTTCACATCTGACCTGGGCTCGCCCTCATGCGTGATGCTCTCCTGGCGCACCAGGATTTCAGGCGAAGCGCCTACCACCTGGAAGTCGCCGAAGTTCCAGAAATACATATAGGGCGAGGGGTTGAGCGAACGCAGTGCGCGGTACAGCGACAGCGGCGCGTCGCGGAAAGGCTTGGCGATCACCTGGCCCACCTGCACCTGCATCAGGTCGCCGGCCATGATGTATTGCTTGGCGCGGTGCACGGCGGCCAGATAATCCGCTTTCTCGAAGTCG
>CALGFL010000458.1 GCA_937881145.1 uncultured Bordetella sp. | reverse complement strand
CATGGAAAACCGTAGTTATGCCTTGATGGCAGGGATATTCACCCTGGTCTTGATCGCCGCGGCGGTGGTCGTGGCGGTCTGGCTGGAGCACGGCAAGAAGGCCGTGGTGATGTACGACATCGTTTCGTCGCACTCGGTGGGCGGCCTGTCGGTGCAGTCGGCCGTGCGATTCCAGGGCGTGCCCGTGGGGCACGTGGAGTCGATGACGCTGGACCAGGAACGTCCCGGCCGCGTGCTGATCCGCATTGCCGTGGAACCCACGACGCCGGTCACCGACGAGACCTGGGCCGAGCTCGACGTGCAAGGCATCACGGGCCTGGGCGTGGTCGCCTTGCATGACCCGGGCATGTCCACGCATCGATTGGCGACCTCGAAAGCGCATCCGGCGCGGATCCCCTTGCGGCCGGGCCTGCTCGAGCGGCTCGAAGAAAAGAGCAGCGGCTTGCTCGACGACCTTGACGAGGCCGCCACACAGATCAAGGTTCTTCTTTCACCGCAGAACACGCAGGCGTTGTCGATGACGCTGCAGAACGCCGCGCAGATTTCCGCGCGGCTCAAAGAGGCGAGCGGCAATCTGGGGCCGCTGATCAAGAGTCTGGACGCCGCGGCCGTGCAAACGGGCGTTGCCGCGCGGCAGGCCAGCGCCGCCCTGGCTCGGCTCGACGCGCCCGATGGCGCGCTGGCCACGGCCACGCAAAGCTTGCGGCAGATCAGTCTGGCGGCGTCGCGCTTGAACATGCAGACTTTGCCGGACGTGAGCGACATGGCCGGCAAGGTGAGCGCGACGGCGCGCAGCGCATCGTCCGTTTTGCGCCGCGTGGGCGATACGCCGCAATCGCTGCTGTTCGGTTTGCCGCCGGCGCAGCCGGGGCCGGGCGAGGCCGGGTTCGCCGGATTTGGAGAAAAACGATGAAGCGCTCGATGAAAAGCCGCGTGAAATGGATGGGGGTTCTGTGTCTTGCGCTGACTCTGGCGGGCTGCAGCCTGGGCAAGATGGAACCGGCGCCCGTGCTGTACGACCTGGGGGTCGGGGAAGACTCTGCGCCTGCGGCGGCGGCGCATAAACCCGTCGCCCTGGCTTTCGATGCCGTGCCTGCGCTGGATGACGCGGGCATGATCTGGCGCGTGGCCGACGGCGACAGCCCCAGGATCTATGCCCGGTCCAGATGGTCCGTGTCGCCGGCGGATCTGGTCAGGCAGCGCCTGGCAGAACGCCTGGCGCGCCTGGGGCCGGTGCTGCCCGGCGATACGGTCGGCCTGCCGAGATTGCAGGTGACGCTGACGCGTTTCGAGCAGGTGTTCTCGGCCAATGGCGCGACGAGCACCGGGCAGGTGGTCTTGCAGGCGGTGCTGCTGCGGGCCGACGGGCAGGTGGTCGCGCAAAAGCGGGTGCGGCGCTCGGCCGTAGCGGCGACGCAGGACGCCGGCGGCGGCGCGCGCGCCTTGAGCCAGGCGACCGACGCGGCGGCCGATGAACTGGCGGCCTGGCTGGGCGGCGCGATGCGCTGAACCCATGGCGATGCATCGAGGTTGAAGAAGAACGGGTTCGATATGGCCATACGTACTGAAATCGTGGGTTTCGAAGGAGCGGCGGGGCGCATCGATTGCGCGCTCGATTGGCCCGAGGGCGCGCCGCGCGGCTGGGCGCTGGTGCTGCATCCGCATTCGCTGCAAGGCGGCGCGCGCGACAACAAGGTGGTGACCACCATTGCCCGGGCCTGCCTGCATCATGGGCTGATGGCGGTGCGGCCGGACTTTCGCGGCGTGGGCGCCTCGGCGGGCGCGTTCGACAAGTCGATAGGCGAGACCCAGGACATGCTGGCGCTGGTGGCGCAGTTTCGCGAGCGCTATCCCGACCTGGCCGCGCGGCCCTGGGTGCTGGGCGGATTTTCGTTCGGCACGTCGGTGGCGGTCGGCCTGCATGCCGGGCTGGCGGCCGCGGGCGATACGCCCCTGCCTCGGGCGCTGATGTTGGCCGGCGCCGCTGCGCAGCGCTTTCAGCCGGCCGATATCCCGGCGCCGGCGCATACCCTCCTGGTGCACGGCGAGCTGGACGAAGTCGTGCCTTGCGCCGAAACCATGGATTGGGCGCGCGCGCGCAACCTGCCCATGGTCGTGATCCCCGACGCCTCGCACTTCTTTCACGGCAAGCTGCTGATGCTGCGGCAACTGGTGCTCGACAAACTGACCGTGGCCTTGGCCGCAGCCGACTGATGCTGCGGTTCAAGAACACCTAACTCGCCGATCAGCGATCTCGGCGCGCTGTCATCACACGCAACAAATTACGTTGCATTTCTTGCAAAAAGGGACGCGCTCGCGCCGCTGCCGCCCTGGGACCGCTGCCTATAATTGCACGCTATTACCCGCCGCTTGCGCGTTTGTTTCCCCGTACTGGATGTTGTCGCCGATGAAGAAGCTCTCCCCGTCTTATGCCCGTCTTGCCGTAGCGAGCCTGTTGGTGCCGGCCGCGATCTTTGCCGTGGCCGTGCCCGCGGCCTTTGCGGCCGACGCGACGCCCGCCGCGTCCGCCACGGCCCCCGCGCCTGGCGCCCCGGGCCATGCCGCCAGCGCCTCTTCGTCTTCGTTTGCCTTCGCCGACCCCAAATCGCTGGATGTGAGCAGCCTGTCGGTCGTGCCCGCGCCCGCGCTCGACGCCAAGGCGTGGATCGTGGTCGATGTCACCAGCGGCCAGATCCTCACGCAGTCCAATCCCGACATGCAGGTGCCGCCGGCGTCGTTGACCAAGCTCATGACCTTCTATCTGGCGGCCAACGCGGTCGACGAAAACCGCCTGCCGCTCGATCAGCAAGTGACGGTGTCCGAAAGGGCCTGGCGCACGGGCGGCTCGCGCATGTTCATCCAGCCGCGCCTGCCGGTCACGGTCGACCAGCTCCTGCAGGGCCTGATCGTCGATTCGGGCAACGATTCTGCAGTGGCCCTGGCCGAGGCCACCGCCGGCAGCGTCGACGCCTTCGTCACGTTGATGAACCAGGAAGCCCGGAAGCTGGGCATGCGCAACACGCACTTCGACAACGTCGACGGCCTGCCCGATCCGCAGCACCTGACCACCGCGCGCGACCTGGCGATCGTGGCCGCGCACATCATCGACGACCATTCGACGCTCTACCACTACTTCAAGCAGAAAGACTTCACCTACAACAACATCAAGCAGCCCAACCGCAACAGCCTGCTCTGGGCCGACCCGTCGGTGGACGGCATGAAGACCGGCTTCACCGACGCGGCCGGCTATTGCATGATCGCGACCGCGCAGCGCGGCGACCGCCGCATCTTGACGGTGGTGCTGGGCACGCCCAGCGTCACGGCGCGCTCGCAGGACAGCCTGCAGCTGTTGAACTGGGGCTTCCAGAACTTCGACGACGTCAAACTCTATGGCGAGAACCAGCCGGGCATGGACGTGCGCGTCTGGGAAGGCCAGACGGAAACCGTGCGCCTGGGCCCGCCCAAGCCGGTGTGGCTGACCGTGCCGCGCGGCAAGACCGGCGACATCAAGCCTGTGGCCCACTACCCCGATCCGCTGATCGCCCCGCTGGCCAAGGGCCAGCAGGTAGGCACGCTCGACCTGACGATGGACGGCAAGGTCGTGCGGACCGAACCGCTGGTGGCGCAGACCGCCGTCGAGCGGGCCGGATTCTTTGGTCGTATGATCGACATGGTCAAGCGTCATTTTTCCAGCAAATAAGCGGCAATGACCGAAGCGGCGTTGCGCCGCTTCGGTGTTTCGATCGAACCTCAACACGCTCGCCGCCAGTCGGCGAGTTTTTTCTAGGAAAAGTCTTCATGATCATCCCCGGTATGGCGAGCGACAGCCAGGTCTATCTCAACGGCGAATTCATGCAGATCGGCGAGGCCAAGATCTCGGTGCTCGACCGCGGTTTCATCTTCGGCGACGGCATCTATGAAGTGGTGCCGGTCTACAACGGCAAGCCGTTTCGCATCAAGCATCACCTCGATCGCCTGGACCGCAGCCTGGCGGCCATCCGTATCGCCAACCCGCACGATCGCGCCGGCTGGGTGGCGCTGGTCGAGCAGCTGATCGAGCGCTCGCCGTCGCCGACCTGTGTGGTGTACCTGCAGGTGACGCGCGGCGTGGCCAAGCGGGATCACGGCTTTCCCAAGGAACCGACCGCGCCGACCGTGTTCGGCATGGTCAACGCCCTGGTGCCGCCGGGCAAGGCCCAGCGCGAGCAGGGGCTGTCCGTCATCAGCCTGCCCGACGAGCGCTGGCTGCATTGCGAGATCAAGTCGGTATCGCTCCTGGGCAACGTGTTGGCCAAGCAGGCCGCGACGGACGCCGGTGTCGACGACGTGGTGATGTTCCGCGACGGTTATCTGAGCGAAGGTTCGTCGTGCAATGCCTGGGTGGTGATCGGCGGCAAGCTGTTGGCTCCGCCCAAGAACAATCTGATTCTGGAAGGCATCCGCTACGGTTTGATGGGCGAGCTGGCCGGGCAGATCGGCGTGCCGTTCGAGGCGCGCAAGCTGTCCAAAGACGAGGTGCTGGCCGCCGACGAAATCATGCTGACTTCGGCCACCAAGGAGGTGCTGCCCGTGGTGCGCATCGACGGCAAGCAGGTGGGTGCGGGCAAGCCGGGGCCGGTGTATGCCCGCTTGCGCGAGCGCTATGATGCGCTTATTGCGTCGCTTTGATGTGCCGCTGAACAAGGGCAATCATGCAAATTCCGCCAGAAGAATCGCTGATCGAGTATCCGAGCGATTTCCCCATCAAGGTCATGGGCCGGCATCATCCCGATCTTGCCCAGACGCTGACCGAGATCGTGCTGCAGTTCGACCCGGACTTCGATCCGGCCACCGTCGAAATGCGGCCGAGCAAGGGCGGCAATTATCTGGGGCTGACCTTCACGGTTCGCGCGACCTCGCGCGAACAGCTCGACGCGCTCTATCGCGCCCTGCACGCGCATCACATGGTGTCGGTGGTCTTGTAGTCGCGAGCATTCGATGTAGACTGGCCTGTTTTCTGCCTCATGCATTCAGGAGTTGGGCCATGCAATATCGTCGTCTCGGCAAGAGCAATCTGGAAGTATCCCGGCTGTGCCTGGGCACCATGATGTTCGGTGAACAGTCGCCTTTCGAGGCGGCGGCCGACATCGTGGCCTCGGCGCGCGACCACGGCATCAATTTCATCGATACGGCCGACGTTTATAACGGCGGCCGCTCGGAAGAGGCGGTGGGCAAGCTCATTGCCCAGGACCGCGACGACTGGGTGCTGGCGAGCAAGATCGGCAACGCGGTCGATAAAGGCCGCAACCACGTGCGCTATTCGCGCAAATGGCTGGTGCAGGGCGTGGAGCAAAGTCTCAAGCGCCTGAACACCGACTACCTGGACGTTCTTTATCTGCACCGCGACTTCCACGAAGAGAATCTGGAAGAGGTGGCGCTGGCGCTGGGCGACCTGATCCGCACGGGCAAGCTGCGCTACTTCGGCGTCTCCAACTATCGCGCCTGGCGCATCGCCGAGATGGTGAACCTGTGCGAGAAGCTGGGCGTGCCCAAGCCCGTGGTCTGCCAGCCTTACTACAACATGCTCAACCGCATGCCCGAGGTGGAGATCCTGCCGGCCTGCGCGCATTTCGGCCTGGGCGTGGTGCCCTACAGCCCCATCGCGCGCGGCGTGCTCACGGGCAAGTACGCGCCGGGGCAGGCGCCGGCCGCCGATACGCGCGCAGGACGCGGCGACAAGCGCATCATGGATACCGAGTTTCGCGAGGAATCGCTGAAGATCGCCCAGGAGCTGGTGACGTATTGCTCGGGCAAGGGCGTCAAGCCGGGACATTTCGCCACGGCCTGGGTGCTGGCCAACCCCGTCGTCACCAGCGTCATCGCCGGGCCACGCACACTGGCGCAGATGCAAGACTATTACGGCGCGCTGGACGTGACGGTCGATGCGAAGGAAGAAGCCATGGTCGACGACTGGGTGACGCCGGGGCATGCCTCGACGCACGGGTATAACGACCCGAGCTATCCCTTCTTCGGGCGGCCGGTGTGATCGGATAATCGCGGGCGCGAAGGGCTACGGAAAGCCCTTCGCGATTTGCGACAGGACGGCCGCGGCCGTCGTCACTTGAGATCGGAGCGCAGGTCAGGGATTTCGCTGCGGACTGCACCGCGCAGCCCGGTCATGTGCCTTGGCCTGGCTTTCAGGCACACCGGCGGCTTGCAGGGATTCGGCGTATTTGAGCGTGTCCAAGGCAGGCCTGTCCGCTGGACAACACGGCATCGCCTGATGCCGTGTCTTTTCACAGCACGTAGCGCGCCAGATCCTGGTTGGCCGCCGCGTCCGCCAGTTGCGCGTCGACATAGGCCGCGTCGATCTTCACCGTCTTGCCGCCATGCGCGCCGGCGTCGAAGGACAGTTCTTCCAGCAGCTTTTCCATCACGGTGTACAGGCGGCGCGCGCCGATGTTTTCGGTGCGTTCGTTGACCGAGAAGGCCAGCTCGGCCAGGCGCTCGATGCCCTCGCCCGTGAATTCGAGATGCACGTCTTCGGTGCTCAGGAGCGCGGAGTATTGCTTGATGAGCGAAGCGTCGGTGTCGGACAGGATGCTCACGAAATCCTTGGCGGTGAGCGATTCGAGTTCGACGCGGATGGGAAAGCGCCCCTGCAGTTCGGGGATGAGGTCGGACGGACGCGACAGGTGGAAGGCGCCCGAGGCGATGAACAGGATGTGGTCGGTGCGCACCATGCCGTAGCGCGTATTGACCGTGGTGCCTTCGACCAGCGGCAGCAGGTCGCGCTGCACGCCCTGGCGCGAGACGTCGGCGCCGCCGGTTTCCTGGCGCGCGGCGATCTTGTCGATTTCGTCGAGGAAGACGATGCCGTTCTGCTCCACGTTGGTGACGGCGGCGGTCTTGATGTCGTCTTCGTTGATGCGCTTGCCGGCCTCTTCGTCGACGATGAGCTTGAAGGCGTCCTTGATCTTGACCTTCTTGGGCTTGGTCTTGTCGCGGGCCAGGCCGGCGAACATGCCGCGCAGCTGCTCGGCCATTTCTTCCATGCCCGGGGGCGACATGACGTCCAGCTGCGGCATGGGCTGGGCGATTTCGATTTCGATTTCGGTGTCGGCCAGCTGGCCTTCGCGCAGGCGTTTGCGGAAGGTCTGGCGGGCAGGGCTTTCGTTGTTGCGCTCGGGTTCGCCCATGGCGTTGCGCGAGGGCGGCACGAGCACGTCGAGGA